>JACZYV010000228.1:0-2876 GCA_022570905.1 Chloroflexota bacterium | reverse complement strand
GGACGACGTCCGCTCCGGCCTCGAACAGCGCCCGCACCTCTTGGTTAACGGCCACCGCATAGTCCATGGCCAGCGACGCACGATCGGGATAATGATCGTTCTGGACCTGCTGCGAAATGGTGAACGGACCGGGGACGGTCACCTTGATCCGGCGGGTGGTGTTGGCCCGCAGGAACTCCACGTCCCGCACCTGCACCGGCCGGCTCCGCTTGATGGGGCCCACCACCCTGGGCACCACCGTGGGCTGGCCGCTCCTTCCCGTGACCTGGCCGGGGTTCTCGATATCGACGCCGTCCAGAGCGGTGGCGAACCGGTTGGAGTAGCTCTCCCGCCTGATCTCTCCGTCCGTGATCAACTCCACGCCGGCCCGTTCCATCTCACCGATGGCCAGTAGGGTGGCGTCGTCTTGGGCCGCCTCCAAGTACTCATCGGAGACCCGCCAGAGGTCCGCGCGCCGCACCCTGGGCACACCGGCGTTGGCCAGGGCCTCCCGGTCGATCAACCAATCGGGTTGGGGATAGCTGCCAACCACGGTGGTGCCAAGAAAGTTCCCGTCCATGGCCGCTCCTTCACTAACAAAAAGCCCCCACTTTCAGGCGGGGGCTAACTTCTGAAGTTTTCCAGGAGGTTCTAATCGCTGGTCAGAGCAGGCTCCGGCGCTCTGGCGCTGATCCGGCCCTGGATGTAGTTGTCTCCCAGCCACTTTTCGATGGAGATCTCGGCCCGTTCTTGCATGGTGACGTCATCCTCGTTGCCAACGTCCCGCGTGAGACAGCAGAACTCCAGGGAGATCCCATTGGGGTCCTTCAGATAGATGGACTTGGCCCACTCATGGTCCACGATGTCGGTGACCGTCTGACCCTTGTCGATCAACTCCACGCGCTTGGCCTCCAGCGCGGCCACCGAGCCAGCCTCGAAGGCGAAGTGATAGAACGGCCCTGGGACGCCCAGGCCGTCGTTGATGCCGGCGTCGTAATCCTTTGGTATCGCATCCACATCATTGGGCTCCATGAACGCGATGAGCTGGTCCCGTCCCACCTCGACGAACATGTGACGGATGTAACCGCCCTCTTTGATCTTGATGATGTCGCAGCGGACCACCTTGAAACCCAGAACGTTCTCGTAGAAATCCCGGGTCTTGTCCAGGTCGTGAGTGGATAGACCGATGTGAGAGAAACCTTTGTTTGACATGATTGCCCTCCTGTAACAGCGACTTTGTTGTAAAAGTTTAGCGGCGGAGAAATACCGCGTCAATCAACGGTGATTCCCCGATGGTTCCGCGCCGGGAATATTTGGAGCATCCGTCGTTACGGTGGAGGCCGGAACGACGAAGTAGGGGCGGGTTTCTAACCTGCCCTGTTCGAGTGAGGTCAAACAATCTCAGAAGCCGTAATGGCGGCACATCGAGACGTTGTCTCCTTCATTCGAGAATCAGTCTACCCATGCCGGGCGGGTTGGAAACCCGCCCCTACGTCCACGGAATGACAGAGGGTGGTATAGGCGTCAACAGAGAATCGAGAGACCCTATACCCGCCGAATCTCCCTGGTCGCCGAGTGGGTTGTGCCGCCGAAGGTGGGCACCCACGACGAATGTTTGCCGGGGCCGCCCAGGACGATGATCATGAGCAGGTCCGGTTCCACCACCATGGGCACCGGGCCGTCGGGTATCTTCCCAAACCGTTCCATCATGGTCTCATGGGTGTACCGCTCCAGGGGGATGCGGGCGTTTTTGTGCAGCCATTCCCTGATCTCCCGCTTGCCGAAGCCGTCGTTGGCGATGGTGGCGGCATGCTCCGGGCCCAGGGCCAGCAGGGTCTCGCCGCCGGTGTAGGCGTTGTTGGCCCCGGTGATGGATATGGCCCCGGAGATGATGGTCAAGATGTCCTCGGCGGTGCTGCCCGAGTGGTCGTTGATGTTGTGAGGCGGCTCACCGGCCAGGACGGTCACCGTGCTCTGGTCAGCCCGAAAACCCCGTTCGATGTGCAGGGGTTCCCACGGGTTGGCCTCTTCATTCTCCGCCACGCAGTAGGTGTATTTCGATGGCGCGCCCTGGGTGGACATGTCCCCCACCCCTGGATAGGCCCCGCCCACGTTGAGTTGCACCAGCCGGACGGCCCGGCCGATGGTGGCGTTGGCCTGCCAGCCGGGGCCGTAGGCGCCGGAACCCCCATGCAGGCCAATTTCGTCGCAGATCGGTCCGTTGACGATGATGAGGGGGGCGCAGGGGTGGGTGGTGGCCTGGATGGCGTAGAGATTGAACACCGGGTCGCACATGGCTTCCACCGCGGCGATGACCACCGGCAGATATTCAGGCCGGCACCCAGCCATGACCGAATTCACGGCCAGCTTCTCCACCGTCGCCGAGCCCCAATTTGGCGGTATCTCGCCGATGACGTCCTGAGGAGCCAGGGGAGTCGCCGCCAACATGGCTTCCACCCGCTCCGTTGTGGGCGGGACCACCGGCAGGCCGTCAGTCCAGCCGCGCTCCAGATATAGACTCTGGACCGCCTCAAAATCGTCGTCCACTTCCAGTCTGGCGGATATTAGATCAGGCAATGTGTGCCTCCATAAGCTTGGAAAAAATAAGGGCGGCCCATGTGCGGGGCCGCCCTCTGTGTCAGACTAAAAACCGGCCTAACGGTGTCCGGTCAAACCCTGGACCACCTGTTCCAGCAGCCCGTCGGCCTTGGCCAGGAGTTTCTCGGCCCGCAGCCCACCAAAGGGGTGTTCCGCGATGGCCATGGTCAGTTCCGGCATCCCCAGGGAACGCCGCTCAACCTCGCCCAGGCGCTTGAAGCGGTCGGTGCCCACCACCACGGTTCGGACCCCACGCTTCTCCAGTTCCACCGCGTCGTGGATACTCCCCGACGTGCACG
>JACZYV010000227.1:0-2884 GCA_022570905.1 Chloroflexota bacterium | reverse complement strand
GGAGACCGGCCGCGATGTGGGGGGCTTCGCTGGGAGAGGCGATCCTTTCGATCAGCTCGCCGCCGTGGGGAGACAGGGTGTTGTCTATTGCCATGGATAGGTCCCCGAATTTATACGGTCTGGACCCGGACCCAAAGTTACGCCCGTTACCCCAAAGTCTGGGCCTGAGGGCCGGTGATTGCGCCGCTGCCGTCGTCGGCCGGGCTGGAGCCGCTGACGGTACAGCCGTGGCTGGCGGTGGTGGCCAACAAAATCGCGCTGATCAGAATGAGACCCAATAATGCCCGGCGGGCGCGTAGTCGGGGGATGCGCATCCTTAATATCCACTCCGGTTTCGGATTGCTGATGGGGAGCCAACGGGCCATCCCCAGTCATGCATGATTCGCGTTGGCAGTATATCTCAACTGACGCGGGGCAGTACAGTACCCGTTCCGGTGGACAAGACCGACTTGTCATAACCGGTTGCCGGCCACGCCGTGGAAAGGGTCTTTACGGCCCGGCCACCCAGGGGCCGCCAGGCGTGAGACCGAGACTGGTATTGTGATAATATATGCCAAGGCTTATCGAGAATGCCGATTTAGCCATGCGATTCACGCCTGAGGGCGTCTGGATTGTTCCTGCCAATTTCACAGACTAGGAGCGTTTGAATGCTTGAGTACAAGCCCAATATGGTCCTCTCCAACGAAGAATTTGACTCGGTCGGCACCAATCCGATCCGTCACGACGGCGCCGACAAAGTAACCGGACGCGCCAGGTACGGTGCCGACACCAACATGCCCGGCATGCTTTACGGGAAGATTCTTCGCAGTCCTCACGCTCATGCAGTCATAAAATCCATCGACGCCAGCGCCGCCGAGGCCCACCCTGGGGTCTACGCGGTGGTCACCTCGGCCGATTGGCCCGAGACTTCCATGAAGCTCACCGACCTGGCGGAGGGCTCTATCCATAACCTGGGCTTCCTGAGCATGAACATCCTGGCCAGGGGCAAGGCGCTGTACAAGGGGCACCCCGTAGCCGCCGTGGCGGCGGTCAGCCCCCACGTCGCCGAAGAGGCCATGGCCAAGATCAAGGTGGACTATGAGGTCTTAAAGCCGGTGCTCACCGCCGAGGAAGGCATGAAACCGGACGCGCCGATCTTGCACGAGCGGCTGGCCGCCGTTACCAGCGCGGCCCTGCGGCCCGGCGGGCTGCTGGAAGACGACGCCGAAAGCATGAGAACCAACATCGCCAACGAATTTGAATTCAGTCTTGGCGATGTGGAGCAGGGCTTCAAAGACGCCGATTTCATCGTGGAGAAAGAGACCACCACCCAAGCGGTGCACCAGGGGTACATCGAGCCCCAAGCCGGCGTAGCCCATTGGCAGGCCGATGGCAAGTTGACGATCTGGTCCAGCAGCCAGGGGCAGTTCACGATCCGTGACCAGACCGCCCGTTTCCTGGGCATCCCGGTCTCCCAAGTCAAAGCGGTCCCCATGGAGATCGGCGGCGGTTTCGGCGCCAAGGGCATCACCTATGTGGAGCCCGTGGCGGCCCTTCTTTCCCGCAAGTCGGGCCGGCCGGTTAAGATCCAGTTGACTCGCACCGAGGTCTTCGAGGGCACCGGACCCACCTCGGGCACCCAGATCAAGGTCAAGCTGGGCGCGACCAAAGACGGCAAATTGATCGCCGCCGAAGCTGAACTGATCTACGAGGCAGGCGCTTTCCCTGGGTCGCCGGTCACCGCCGGCATCCAGTGCATGATGGGCCAATACGACATTCCAAACGCCCATCTGAAAGCCATAGACGTGGTCATCAACCGCCCCAAGGCGGCGGCCTACCGGGCCCCGGGCGCTCCGGCCTCCGCATTCTGCATGGAAACCGCCTTGGACGAACTCAGCGAGAAGCTGGGGATGGACCCCTTGGAATTTCGTCTGATGAATAGCGCCAAAGAGGGGGTCCGCCGGGTCACCGGACCAATGACCCCCAAGGTCGGCTACATCGAGACCCTGCAGGCGGCTAAGGACCATCAGCACTACAACACCAAGCTGGAGGGCAAGCTGCGGGGACGCGGAGTCGCCTCCGGGTTCTGGGGCAACAACACCGGTCCCTCCTCGGCGGTGGCAGTGGTCAACTCGGACGGCACCATCAGTTTGACCGAGGGATCACCGGACATCGGCGGCAGCCGCGTCGCCATGGCGATGCACGTCGCGGAGGTCCTGGGCATCGCCGTTGAAGACATCAAACCCCAGGTTGGCGACACCGACACCATCGGCTTCACCTCCAACACCGGCGGCAGCAGCGTCACCTTCAAGACTGGTTGGGCCTGTTACGAAGCTGCCCAGAGTGTGAAAAAGCAGATGATCGACCGGGCGGCCAAGATCTGGGAGATTCCCAGTGAGGACGTGGAGTATAAGGAAGCAGTCCTCCAGCACAAGTCAGACCCCGAACTAAAACTGACCTTCAAACAGATCGCCGCGCGGATGATTCCCACCGGCGGCCCCATCGTGGGCTCCGCGGGCGTCAACCCCCCCGGTCCCGGCCCGTCAATCGGCGTCCACGTTGTCGATGTGGAGATCGACACGGACACCGGCAAGGTGGAGATCCTGCGCTATACGGCCGTTCAGGACGCCGGCAAAGCGATCCACCCCGCTTACGTCGAAGGCCAGATCCAAGGCGGCGTAGTCCAGGGCATCGGCTGGGCGCTCAACGAAGAGTACGTCTACAACGACAAAGGCGTCATGCTGAACAGCAGTTTCCTGGATTACCGGATGCCCACGTCGCTGGACCTGCCCATGATCGACACGGTGATCGTTGAGGTCGCCAACCCCAACCACCCGTACGGCGTCAGAGGGGTCGGAGAGGTGCCGATAGTGCCTCCCATGGCCGCCATATCCAACGCGATCTA
>JACZYV010000104.1:0-11078 GCA_022570905.1 Chloroflexota bacterium | reverse complement strand
GCATGGTGGTAGTCACTTCTTGAATCATGGGCAAGATTGGGAAAGTCTCCAGATAGATATCCATGGCCCCGGCCTCGATCTTCGAGATGTCCAAGACATCGTTGATCAGGCCCAACAGGTGTTTGCCAGCGCCGTTGATACGCTCAAGGTCTTCTTGGAAATCATCGTTGTCCAAGTCCGCGGCATCTTCTTGTAGCATCTCGCTGTAGCCGATGATGGCGTTTAGCGGTGTGCGCAGTTCGTGGCTCATGTTGGCCAGGAACTGGCTCTTGGTCCGGTTGGCTTCTTCAGCGTCTTCTCGGGCTTGTTGGGTCTCCTCGATGAACCGGGCGTTGTTGATGGCCACGGCGGCGCTGTCCGCAAGGTTCTGGACCAGATTGATCTGTTCATCGGTGAACTCCTGGCGCTTGTCGAAAATTACATCGAGTATCCCGTACACTTCGTCCCGAATTATGATTGGGGCGGCCGCCACACTCATTACTCCCCAATTGGAAGCGACATCATGGACAATCTTGTCGGTATTATCATCGGATAATACAACGGTAGAGTCGGCCATAACGTCAATGGTCCAAATCGCACGTCGCTCCTCAAAGGCTCGCCCGGCAACCCCTTCACCCGGTCGTGCGAATGCGTCCCAAAATTCTGTCGGCAGGTTGTACATCTTGATGGCGGCGAGACCGCCTCTTTCTTCATTGTATCGAAGTATCATCGCACCCAGGCCACCGGTTAGTTCAGCGGCCTGTTGGGTTATCAGATCGAACACACTATCTAGGTCGTGATTGGAAGCCAGTTGGGTGGTTACTTCATAAAGTCGGACAGCCTGCCGCTCCCGGGCCTCCGCCTCGCTCAACAGCCGGGCCTTCTCCAGGGCCAGGGCAGCCTGGTCAGCGAACGCGGATAGGAGCGAAACTTCGTCTTCCGTGAATTGTCGGATGCGCGCGTCCATCACAGCGAGAACTCCGATGGACTGGTCGTTGGCCAACAGTGGAACTATAACTGCTGAACGGAGCCGATGTTTTGTGTGTGCGGTGACCTGCTCTGGAGTTATCATTTGGCAATCTGTGATATCTTCGATGACCATGGGCTTCTTCGTGGCCATCACATGCCCAACTGGGGCCTTGCCCTCCTGGATAACGATGGTCTCGTCCAGTTCAGCGAGAATACCTGCCGCCGACTCAGTGGCAACGGAGGCCTCCAATTCGCCGCCGGACACCAGGCGTATGTAGCTGGCTTCCACACTGAGGAGCCGAGCAGCTTCGTTCACGATCAAGTCCAACACTTCTTCCGTGTCGTGGGCACCAGCTAATAGGTTGGATATCCGGTAAAGGGAGTCCGCACGTTCTCTCTCGGTCTCTGCTCGTTCCTTCTCGGTCTTAGCCTCGTTCAAGAGCCGTGCTTTCTCCAAGGCTAGGGCTGCCTGGTCGGCAAACGCCGTCAGAAGGGAGACTTCATCGTCGGTGAAGCGGCGTATGCGGGTGTCCATCACCGAAAGCACGCCGACGGACCGGTCGTTGGCCACCATGGGAACTGTTGCCCGACCGTGAAACCCATGTACTTCAAGGTTACGTTGTCTTTCCGGCCCTCCCAACGCATCCTTTGCCGCGTCTTCTGTGACCAACGGTTTCTTGGTGGCCATTACATGGCCCGCATTACTTGTCCCTTCCTCAGCAGCGACGACTGACCTGCTTGCAGCAAGATAGTCGGCTGCGGAGTCCGTATTGGCGCGATTCACCAATTTATCTCCTTCCATCAACCGAATATAGGCGGCAGGAGCGCCGACCAACCGGGCGGCTTCGTTCACGATGAGGTCAAGCACTTCATCGGTGTCGTGGGCGCCGGCCAACTTGTTGGAGATTTGGTACAGGGCGTCCGAACGTTCCTTCCCCCGCTCGGCCTCGTTCAAGAGCCGGGTTTTTTCCAGGGCCAGGGACGCCTGGTCAGCGAAGGCCTGCAATAGCGAGACTTCGTCTTCGGTGAAATTGCGGATGCGCTTGTCATGCACGATCAGGACGCCTATGGACCGGTCATTGGCCACCAGCGGAACAACCACTCTTCCGTGTATACCATATTTCCTTAGAATTTCGCGGGTTTTCGGCAAGAAAGCCGATTGTTGGTGGTCTTCGGTTACGACCGGTTTCTTGGTCTCCATCACTTGGGCGGGCACAAATGGATTTCCGCCGACTACCAAAGCCGGCAAGTGCTCGCTCATCTCAGCATCGTAATCGGCCCCTGCCTTTGTTGTGGCCCCTGGCACCAAGAAATCACCTTCCAACAGGCGAATCTGGGCGGTGAAGGCACCGAGCAGCCGGACTGACTCATTCACGATCAGATCTAGAATTTCATCCGTATCATGGGCAGCAGCCACCTTGTTGGAGACCTCTTGAAGCGAGGTTGATCGATCTCGCTCCCGCTCCAGTTCCTCAAGTAGCTGCTTCTTGGTTTTTCGCTGGTCGTTCATGCGGTATCCGCCTAAAAAGTTGCCGGTATTATGACACGATTCAGTAAGACGGCGCACTGATCAGCGGGCACGCGGGCATGATTGCCCCAAGTTGCCCCATTATTGACGAGGCGCCCGGCCACCGCTATGCTGGCACCTATTCTGCTGGCGCCCCCATCGAACCCTCGATTGGGCCCACAGCGTAACCATTTTCGGCGTCAGGCATCATAGATTTATCCCGCATCTCTAGGCCCAGGGCGGCCAGAACAAGGAGTCACGATGGGCGAAAAACTGGAACAGGGAGACCGTCTCCCCAAGATCACCCTGAAACTGCTGGACGGCGGCACGATAACGCTGCCCGACGACGCACCAACCCGGTACACAGCCCTGCTGTTCTACCGGGGCCATTGGTGACCCTATTGCAACCGGCAGTTAGCCGAATGGGAAGCCAACAAGGCAGAACTGGACAAACTGGAAGTGACGATCTACGCGGTCAGCGTCGATACCAAAGAATTGGCCCAAGAGGTCAAGGACAAACATAAATTGTCATTTCCGATGGCTTATGGAGCGACCAAAGCCGACGGCGATCTGATGGGGTCATGGTGGTCCGAGGACCGGGGCGGCTATATCCAGCCCACCGACTTCCTGTTGGGCCGGGGTGGCACGGTGCTGGGCGGCATGTACGCCTCCGGGCCGGTGGGACGCATGGGCGCAGATGAAGCTATCCGCTTAATCACCCGACGCGAGAACATCCGGCGGGAGGAAGAGGCCGCAGCCGACTGACCTAAGCCAAACAAATCCATACAAGGGGGGAGCAACGTGAGCAACCAACAGGTGGTCGACCTGATGGAACATGTCTGGGAATCCATCGGTTCACTATGCTCGCCCCTTACTGAAGCCCAGTGGAAAACGGCCACTGATTGCCCCGGCTGGTCGGTCCAAGACCAGGTCTCCCATCTGGTAGGCGCCGAATCGGGGATATTGGGGAACCCTCGGCCCGACCACACGCCCCAAGAAACGGCCCACGTTAAGAACGACGTCGGACAGTCCAACGAAGTGGTGGTGGACTTTCGGCGTTCCTGGCCTGGGGAAAAGGTTCTGGAGGAGTTCCGGGAGCTGACCGGCCAGCGCCTGATTTTTCTCAGAGGCCTGACCGACGAGGAGTTCGCCGCCGAGACCCAAACGCCCATCGGCCCCGGCACGGTCACGGAGTTTGTGCGCATCCGCATCTTTGACGCCTGGGTCCACGAGCAGGACATGCGGCGGGCGCTGAGCATGCCCGGTGAACTGGAAGGGCCGGTGGCCGCCCATTCCGTGGGCCGCGTCGCCCGCGCGATGCCCTTCGTGGTCGCCAGGAAAGCCCAGGCCCCGGACGGCGTCACCGTGGTCTTCGAGATCACCGGGCCCGCCGGTTGCGTGGTACCCGTAGCGATCGAAGGGCGCCGGGGAAGCGAATTGGACTCCGAGCCACCCTCGCCGACGGTCAGGATCACCACCGATGTCGAGACTTTCGCCTGCCTGGGGTGCGGACGCTGGGACCCTTCCGAAGCCCTTAGGTCAGGCAAGATCACGGTCGCCGGCGACACCGCCCTGGGCGAGAGCATCGTCAATCAGATGAATATCATGATCTGATGCCATCGCGTGTTTTCGTACTGCAACTATAATCGCGGTTCGGTATAATCAACCGGTTGCATCATCGAATCACCACAGTGTACGGACCGGCGCGGACCGGAAAGCCGCACGAAAAGCGAACGGGTTGAGGTAATTGGCCCTTCTAAGTAAATCTAAATTCGGGTTCTCGGCGGACAAGATGCCCTTCGGCATCCACTATAGCTGGGTGATCGTGGGTGTTTTGGCCATCGTCCAGATCTTCGGCAGTTCCGTATTCATGATCGCCGGTGTGATGGTGCCGCCCCTGACCGACCCCGAAGGCGGCTTCCGCTGGGGCATCGGCGAGCTCAGCATGGCCATCGGGCTCTATTACGTCTTCAGCGCCATATTCGCCCCCATAACCGGCTATCTGGGCGACCGGTACGGCGCGCGGCCCATGATGTTCGCCGGCGCGGTGCTCTATGGGGTGGGCATGGTTGCGCTGGGATTTGTGACTGAACTCTGGCATTTCTTCCTCTTCTACAGCTTCCTTATGTCTTTTACCGCCTCCATCACCATGGTGCCGATGATGGCGTCCATCAGCGGCTGGTTCCGCCGGAGTTTGGGTTGGGGCGTCGGCATCCTGTGGGCCACCGGAGGCATCGGGACCGCCGTATTGGCGCCCCTGGTAGCCTATCTTTTGGACACGATTGGGTGGCAGGCCACCTTCACCACCGTGGGCCTGGCTGGCACCGGGATCATGCTCTTGGTCTTCCCGCTGATCCGGAGCAAGCCCGCGGACATCGGCATCCTGCCTTTCGGGGCGGCGAGCGACGGGTCCGAAGATCGGCCCAGGGATAGGTCCATGGAGGCCCTTCGCCTCAAGGTGTTCAACCAGCACATGCGGCAGACCCGTGCGTTTTGGAACCTTCCCATCATCCACGCCTTGGGTTGCGCCGGGATGGGGATCGTGCTCATCTACGTGATCCCTTTGGCGGTGCAAGAAGGGCTTGGGCTGTCGGCGGCGGCGCTGATCATCACCATCATCTCTCTGGTGAGCATCACCAGCAGGCTTGGTGCGCCGGTATTGGCCGAAGCTTTTGGCCCCAGGAAGGTCATGGCCGTCAGCTTGGCCATCCAGTCTCTAACGGTGCTCATCCTGTTATGGGCCCACGATCCCTGGGTCTTTTACCTATTTGCCGCCGCGTTCGGAGTGGGGTTCGGCGCGGAGTGGACCGGATATATAGAGATCAACCGCCGGTACTTTGGCGACGGCCCCATGGGAACTTGTTACGGGTGGCAGATGACCGGCGCGTTCGCCGGTCATGCGGTGACGACGTTCCTGGCCGGCCTGGTCATCTACGTAACCGGCTCTTTCTATCCGGTGTTCGTGCTTTCAGCGATCTTCAGCGCCGCCGGATTGGTGGTCATCGCCATGCTGGACAGCACCTCCCACGTGCTGATCCCCGATTGGGAGGAATCCCTGCCGCCTGAAGCCAGGAGCAATTTTGTGCCCGGCGCGGCCGGGGCCGGCGACTAGGGATACAGCGCCCAGCCTATTCCTGGTTGAGGAAATCCAAGACAAATTGGCTCATGGGCTCTTTGTCGTAGCGGTTGTTCATCAGGACCACGTTCCGGTTCCGGTCGCCCTGGAAGAACCGCTCGTAGAGTATCTGCCGGGAGCCAAAGGCGCTGCAACAGGTGTCCCACGCCAGACGGAAGAGCCGCACCCGGTCCTTGGCCGATGAGAAGTCGGTCTCCAGATACTTGTTCAGGTCCTCGGCCAGGGGACCTTCAAAGTCCGCTTCGGTGGGCAGGGCCATCAGGTTGCTGGACCCCAAAAGATGCAGTATCTCGCCCATGCGCGGGTACATGTTTATGAACTGCTGCCGGGCCACCATCAACGGCATATCGACGGGGCACATGACCCCCCACTCGTCCACTTCGGCGTCCACTTCGGCAGCCCGCAGCAGGGCCTTGGTGATCTCCAGATTCTCAATGATCTCCGCTATCAGGTTGTGGACCTGGGGCATCTCGGACGAACCCAGGGTTTTGACCATCAGGTTGGCCAGCCCCAGGATGAACTCGCATTTCACCACATTCTTGGTCACGACTTGATGGCCCGAATGGAGGAATTGGTGGGTCCTTAGAGACATGTCGTTGCACATGTCCACGTCTTCATACAGAAACACCCGTTCCCAGGGAACGAGGACATGGTCGAAGAACGCCAGGGCGTCCATCTCCTCGAACCGCGACCCCAAGGGGTGGTCGAAGCTGGAGCGTTCTAGGTCGAATGACTCCCGGCATTGGAACTTGAGCCCCGGGGCGTCGCAGGGTATGGCGAAGGCGAACGAAGTCCGGCCCGGCGCGCCGCTGGGCAGCCGGTGGGAGCGGGCCGGGTAGACGGCGATCTCGTCGGCGATGGGCAGCGTCGCCAGCACCCGGGCCCCGTGAACGATGATTCCCGCATCGGTCTCCTTCACCACCGTAAGGGCCACGTCCACGGAGTCGTCCAGGCCTGTGCCTGCACTGGAGCGGTTCCGCTGGATGTTGACCAGCGTGTGGGTCAGCACCAGGTCTTTCTCCCGGATAAACTCATAGTAGTCCTGGATATTTTTCTCGAATTCGGGACGGTTCTGGCCGAAATACTTCCCCGCGGCGGCCATGGCCATCAGGCTCACGTTGAGAAAATCGGGGGTGCGGCCCATCATGCCGCAGGTGAGTCGCGCCCAGTTTCGCATCATTCGGCGCCGCCGCTCTAGGTCCTCGTGGGTCTTGGGGGTCAAGAAGGACATGCCCACCTGGTCGCCCGTGGTCGGCGATTCGTAGGTCATCTCCGGGCCAACTTTTGGGTCGTGTTGCAGGTCGTACAGCCGGGCCAGGGTGCGGATCCCACCCTTCAGTCCTGGCTGTTTGGTGGCGTCTTTCACTTTCTTGCCGTTCATGTATAGATTGGGCGGCCTTTCTCTAAGGCCTTCTATATACTGCTTGCCGGTTCTGGCTGGCATCCGGATTCCTCCTGGCGGTCCTGGCCTGGATACTATACCTCAGGTTTATCCGCCGATATTTTGCTTTATCTTTTCTCGTTTTACTAGAGGCAACCGGCGCAGCCAGGCGATCGTGGAATCATCATTTGACAGCACTAGGCGATTACCCTAGGCTGGGGCTCACATTCCGGCAGGAGGCTTTAAGACATGTCCCTTCCTCCGCACCGCGTAGATTACAGCCCCATCATCGAGCGCCCGCCGATCAAGTGGCCCAACGGTGAACGGGTGGCTTTATGGATCGCTCCCAACGTGGAGCACTACGAATATATGCCCGTTAAGCACGGGCCCCGCGACCCCTGGCCGCGCACCCCATATCCAGACGTGCAGCAATACTCCTACCGGGACTACGGCAACCGGGTCGGGTTCTGGCGGATGCTGGAGGTCTTGGACCAACACAAGATTCGCTGTTGCGTGTCCCTGAACCTGGCCGTCTTGGAACATTTCCCAGAGATCCGCGACGCCATGGTGGAACGGGACTGGGATTTCATGAGCCACGGCATCTATAACACCCGCTACCTCTATGCGTATACCGAAGAGGAGGAGCGGGAGTTCTACCGGGACAATATCGATACGCTGAAACGGCAGACCGGCAAACAATTGAAGGGGATGCTGGGCCCGGCCATATCAGGCACCGTCCGCACCCCGGACCTGATGGCCGAGGCCGGCCTGATCTACCACACCGACTGGATGCACGACGACCAACCGGTGCCCATCAACGTGGAGTCGGGGAAACTCGTTTCAGTCCCTTATTCCATCGAGCTGAACGACTCGCCGCTGTTCCGGGTGAACCACGAGGCTGACTACTTCGCCGAGATCTGCAAACGGCAGTTCGACCAGCTATATAAAGAGGGGGCCGAGAGCGGCCGGGTGATGTGTATCGCCCTTCATCCATTCCTGATCGGCCAACCCCACCGCATCAAGTACCTGGACGAGATACTCAGCTACATCACGTCCCACAGCGACATCTGGATGACCACCGCCGACGACATCGCCGAGTACTACATCGCGAACTACTACGACCAGGCGGTGGAACACGCCCAGCAGTTCAAGGTTTAACTTTTTCCATCAACTACGGTAACGGGAGACCTGCAACATGCCCGCTGAAAGACGAGAGGGGATGGACCACGAGCACCACGAGTGGTCCCCCATTATAACCAGAGGCAAACTTAGCTGGCCCGATAACGCCAAGGTGGCGCTCTGCGTCATCATCACACTGGAACACACCGAATGGGAGCAGCCGGAAGGCAGCTTCAGCGCCGACCAGGCCGGGGGGCTGGGCCTGCGTCCTTTCCCCGACTACCCCCGTTTTTCCCACCGGGAGTACGGACACCGGGTGGGCATCTTCCGGGTGCTGGACACGCTGGAACGCCTGGGCATCAAGGCCACGGTGGCCATGGACACCCAGACCGCCGAGGGCTACCCCTACCTGGTGAAACATTGCCTGGGCCGGGGCTGCGAGATCATCGCCCACGGCGTCTCCGGCAGCCAGATGATCTCCGGCCACATGTCCGTCGAGGGAGAGACGGTTTTCATCCGCGCCGCGATGGACGCCATGACGAAGGCCGTTGGGACGGCGCCCCGGGGATGGTTCGGGACTGACTACGGGGAATCGGAACGGACCCCAGACCTGCTGCGCCAAGCCGGCTTTGACTACGTGTGCGACTGGGTCAACGACGAGCAACCCTACCCCATGAGGGACGGCCTGACCGCTCTGCCGACGATGCTGGAGATGGACGACCTGTTCGCCATGTCCAACCGCCGCGTGGAGATAGAGCGTTACGCCCAAACATTGAAGGACGGCTTTGACGTGATGTACCGGGACGGCGCGGAGAACGGCCGGCTCATGACCATCAACCTTCACCCGTGGCTGGTCGGTCAGCCCTTCCGCATCGGCTATCTGGAAGACGCCTTGACCCACATCATGGGCCATGACGGCGTCTGGACCGCAACCGGCTCGGAGATCGTCGACTGGTTCCGTAGCAACCCGCCGGTCTGAACGGACCTGGCGAAGGAAATGCGTGGCTAAGGAATATCTAGAGAAATTGTCTGGGTTCGTTAGAAAGGCAGCGCCGGATATATCTGGAGACATCAGTCTTGAATGCAAGCACTTCTTCAGTGGCGCCGCGTTGTATGCCGAGGAAAGAATCTGCCTGTCTTTAACCCCTGCCGGCTTGGGGATAAAGCTTCCAGAGGAAACAAGAGATAGGCTTTTGCGGGACGGAGCGGCAGTCCCGTTGAGGTATTTTGCAGAGGGCCCGATCAAAAAGGGTTATGCCTTGTTTCTTGGCGGCGTGGCGGAAGGTAGCGAGACGCTGCATGGATACGTGAAGGAGAGCATAGGGTATGTCCTCACGCTACCGAAACCAAAAGCAAAGCTGAAAAAGGGATAAAACAGCCGAACAAACCCTATGAAATATGCTGGGACAGTAAGCCGTTAAGCAGGCGTAACCAAAGCTGAGTTACCTTGACACCCATAGGCAGTTGTGATATTTTTCACCTGGCTTCCCGCGGGACGCTCTTTTGCGCACGGCTCCCTTCGTAAAACCCCCCGCATCAATAGACGATTTTCAAACGATCACGAGTAGCTGCATTGGACGATCCAAAGGCATTAACGAGCGTTGACTGGAACAACATCCACCTTTTCCTTCAGTGGTTTTGGATCTACTTCCCGATCGTTGTGACATTCGGCATGACTTTGCTGATGGCCCACGCGATCATTCCTTCTCTGGTCATCACAGGCCATCTTCCCGAATCGACCCAGAAGCTCCGAATCCCCTTGACCGGGTTTGCCGTTCTTCTGTTCGCCGCCGGCGTTGTGGTTCTGATTCTAGGCATCAATGCGACCTTGGATGTGCGTAACATCTGGGGCCGTATGTTGATCTAGGGCGATCTAAGTAAGACGGGCGAACTTTAATACAACGATGAACGGAACAACCACTAGATGATGCCAAGCGGGAAAATGCTGCCCCTGATGTTGGCCGGAGGGGTCGTAACCGTGGTCATGGGTTTCGTCCTGGTTGTTCTGCTCATCTCTTGGTTCTCCAACCCGCCGTTCGGCCTTGGCAACGCGCCGGCCCAGCCGGTGGCCTTCCCCCACACCGTCCACGTGGCTGAAAACAATATCCAGTGCGAGTTCTGTCACCGTAACGTCACCAAGGGCGCGGCGGCGACGGTGCCGGCCGTGGAAACCTGCCTCTTCTGCCACAAAGACATCGACGGTGCGACCGTCACCGCCCAGGCCGAGATCGAGAAGGTCAGAACGGCCTTCGAGACGGACCAGCCGATCAACTGGGAGCGGGTCCACCGCCTCCCGGACCACGTCCGCTTCATCCACGAAGCACATATCAGGTACTTCACCGACGAGACCATCCCGGTTAAATACGGCATCAACGGTGAAGAGCTCACCCAGACGCTCGATGTCGCCCAGACCTGCACCATCTGTCACGGCGACGTCGCCAACAAAACTGTCGTGCAACCCAAGACCGGCCAGTCCCTGAAGATGGGAACGTGTCTCGATTGTCACCGGAACAACAACGTGCCCACGGACTGCACGGTCTGCCACAAGTAATGGATTTCGATGCAACACAGGGTCATAGGTAGATGAAACTAACCCGGCGAAACTTTCTTGCCTGGGCTGGCCTGGGAGCGGTGGGAGCCGTCGCCTGTGAGGGATTCGGCATCCGTCGCGGAGAGCTGGATATTCAGAGCCCCGTGCGGCTGCCCGAAGACCTGGTTCGGGGTAGCGACAACTGGTACGCCAGCCTGTGCCGGACCTGCCCGTCGCCCGAGGGGATCGTCGTCCGGGTGATGGAAGGCCGGGCCAAGAAGATCCAGGGCAACCCCTATTACCCGATCAATCAGGGCAAGACCCACGCCCGCTGCGAGGCCGGCCTTCAGGCCCTGTACCATCCGGACCGCATCGCATCGCCCCTGCGGCGCAGCGGCCCTCGCGGGTCCGGCAAGTTCACGCCGGTGAGTTGGCAGCCCAACGCCATGGACTCGTT
>JACZYV010000103.1:0-11222 GCA_022570905.1 Chloroflexota bacterium | reverse complement strand
CAACTGGGAGATGATCTCCTCCAGGCGCTGGCGGTGTTCTTGCAGCTCGTCCAGGCGGTCCTGCTCTTTTTGGACCACTTCGGGGCGGGCTTTGGCCTTGAAATCAGGATTGGAGACCAATTTCTCCAACCGGTCTAGGTTTTTCAAGCAGTCCTTCAACTCGTTCTGAAGCCGCTGGCTCGCCTCTGAAAGGTCCACGATCCCTTCCAGTGGCAGACGCACCACCAGTGGGTTGACCACCAAGGTCACACCGCGGCGTTGGTCGGCGGCTGCCGACCCACCGGGAACGATTCTCAAAGGTTCCACTCTGGCCAGGGCGCGAATCACCGAGGCCTCTTCTTCCAGCGCGTTTTGAAAGCCGTCGGTTTCCATCAGCGCTTCCAGCTGCTGGTTGGCCGGGATGTGCAACTGGGCGCGGGCGTTGCGCACGGCACGTATCGCCTGCATCACCAGGCCGATCTGTTCCTCGGCGCCGGTATCCAACCGGGAGCCATCGGCCTGGGGATAGGGGGATATCATGATGGATTCGGGCAGTCCTCCCTCGTCGGGCAGCCGTGACCGTAGGTTTTGCCAAATCTCTTCGGTCACGAAAGGCAGGAAAGGATGCAGGGCGCGCAGGGTCCGCTCTAGAACGTGGACCAAAGTGGGTAACGGTGAGGGACCGTTGCCCTGGCGCAGCCTGATTTTGGCCATCTCTATGTACCAGTCGCAGTAATCGTTCCAGATGAAGTCGTAGAGCTTCTGCTGCGCCTCACCCAGTTCGAAGTTCTCCATCAGTTGATTGACGTCAGCGATGACCCGGTCCATGCGGCTGACGATCCACCGGTCTTCCCGGTGGCTGAGGCTGGACAGTTCGTACCAACCGGCCACAACTGAGTCCTTCTGGCCAGAAGGCCCGGCGCCGCCCAGGCTGGTGAGCACGAAGCGGGCGGCGTTCCAAACCTTGTTTACGAAGTTGCGGGCAGCCTCAACCCTGCTTTCGGTAAAGCGCAGGTCGTTGCCCGGGGCGGTGCCGGTGGTCAAGGAGAAGCGCAGGGCGTCGGTGCCGTAGCGGTCGATGAGCTCCAGGGGGTCCATGGTGTTGCCCCGGGTCTTGCTCATCTTGGCGCCGGTGGCGTCCCGAATCAGGCCGTGGAGGAACACGGTGCGGAAGGGCACCTGTCCGGTATTCTCGATGCCCAGCATGATCATGCGGGCAACCCAGAAAAACAGGATGTCGTAACCGCATTCCAGCACAGCAGTGGGGTAGAACCTTCGCAGGTCTTCGGTGTTTTCCGGCCAGCCCAGGGTGGAATGGGGCCACAATCCAGAGCTGAACCAGGTATCCAGAACGTCCGGGTCCTGACGCAATTCGGCCGAGCCGCAGCTGGGGCAGCTTTCCAGGTCTTCGATGGACGCGCTGGCCTGTCCGCAGCCGTCGCAATACCAGACCGGGATACGGTGTCCCCACCACAGTTGCCGGCTGATGCACCAATCCCGAATGTTCTCCAGCCAGTTGAGGTAAACCCGTTTGAAACGCTCGGGGACGACCTTGATGTCGCCGTTGTATACGGCGGCGTGGGCCTTACCGGCGATGCTGTCGGGCTGGTCAGAGCCGCCCAGATTGACGAACCACTGAAGGCTGACTAGGGGTTCAACAACCGAGTTGCAGCGCTGGCAGTGTCCCACCGAGTGTCGGTGGTCCTCCACCATTTCCAGCAGGCCCAGTTGCTCCAGTTCTTCCACCACTTTCAGGCGGGCCTCATTGAGCTCGACACCCGCGTACTTGCCGGCGGCGGCGGTGAGGTTGCCGTCCAGACCGATAACGTTGATCACCTCAAGCCCGTGGCGCTCGCCGATCTCGAAGTCGACCGGGTCGTGGGCCGGGGTGACCTTCAAGGCGCCGGTGCCGAACTCGCGGTCGATGGCCTCGTCGCCCACCACCGGAATGGGCCGGTCCATGATGGGCAGCATGACATTTTTTCCGACGATCTTACTGTACCGGTCGTCTTCGGGGTGCACGGCCACGCCGGTATCACCCAGCATGGTCTCGGGCCGGGTGGTGGCGACGGTGATGAACGACTTGGGGTCGTCTTCCAGGGGATAGCGGATGTGGTAAAGCTTGCCGTCAACGTCCTGGTAGTCCACTTCAAGGTCGCTGAGGGCCGTGGCGCAGCGGACGCACCAGTTGATGATCCGCTCGTGGCGGTAGATGCGTCCCTTTTTGTAGAGATTGACGAAGGTGGTTCGCACCGCCTTGGAAGGGCCCGGGTCCAGGGTGAACTTGTGCCGGTCCCAATCGGCGGAGATGCCCAAACGCCGGGACTGCTCGTGGATGATGCCGCCGGTCTTGCGGACGTGTTCCCAGACCGTTTCGATGAATTTCTCGCGGCCCAGATCGTGGCGGCTCTTTCCCTCGGCGGCAAGTTGCCGCTCCACGGCCCACTGGGTGGCGATGCCGGCGTGGTCGGTGCCGGGCAGCCAGAGGGTTGGGACGCCGCTCATGCGGCGCCAGCGGACCAGGGCGTCTTCGATGGCCTTTTCCAGGGCGTGGCCCAGGTGCAGCTCCCCGGTCACGTTGGGCGGGGGCATGATTATTACGTAAGGTTCTTTGCCCTTTTCGATCTTGGCGTTGAAATAGCCTTTGGACTGCCAGTCCTGGTAGATGCGTTGTTCAACGTCGGCGGCGTTGTAGGCGCTGGGCATCTGGGCGGAAGTCATTGCCGGAATCATTCTCCGTAGTAATAAGTGGCCGGAGCGAAAATTACTTCAACCGGCCATTAGCAAATATAACATTCGCCGTTGTTGAGCGTCCATTGAAAGCCCGCCGTCCAATGTCGCACAATTGACTGACGGCCAACAGCAGCCCCACGCCTAAAAATCCCCGTTCCGCGTTCTAAGGCGATTTGCTGGGGTTAACGGAGAAAAGATGACGTAGGTGTGGTTGGGGTGGAATCGTGGGCGCTATTTTTGGGGGAAATCCGGGAATGTCGGGCGGTTTTCATTTTTGCCCTGTTCCAACTGGTCCAAGCGCCGGATGGCCTTCCGGGTGTCGCTGGCCACGCGGGCCGGGTCCCAAAGTTTGATGCGGAGTTTGTGGAGCCAGTAGGTGAATTCTTTAAGGTCGGAAAGGGATAGGTTGCGGCGTCGGTCCTTCTTGGTCTCTTTCTGGAAGCATTTAAGTAATTCTGACCGGGGCTTTTGGTAGAGATGAATGTATGCTTCTTCGGTCAGCTCCTCGGTGTCGGAGTAGCTGCGGGACAGGTGCCGCTTGCGGACCTCTTCCTCCGAAACCAACTGCAGCGCCTCTTCCAGGACGACGCCGTAGTGGTAGTTCATATAGGCCCGGTACTTGCTGGGGCCCAGACAATCCCGGAACTTGTCCTCATCGACGGTGCCGGGTATCTGACCGCCGAACAGAAACCGCTCTTTTTCGTCTACCGGGATGGCCCCGTCGACGTCGGCGCAGAGCCGCTCCGCCAGCAACAGCCAGTCAAAGGCTTCGCCCAGAAGGAGGTAACGGTACCGCCGGCCATTGAAGGTTTCTTCGGGCAGGGTCCAGCGTCCCAATGCCTCAAGGACGGCAGGACGCCAGGGCGCTCCGGCGGCCAGCGCGGTCCGCAGGTGCACGATGGCTTCGGGGACCGCCTGGGTGATGGCAGTCTCGCTGGGCGATCCACTGACCTGGGTCCAATCGTTTGGCTGTGGCGTGGCCGGCGGCTGGCTCATGCCGGGACCGTTCCATTTCGCCGACGGTCAAAGACGCTGAGGCGGCGGGGTTTAGGCGTTCGGATGAACTCCAGAAACCCCTCTCTGGACATGGTGTTTAGGATGTCTTCCGGCCGGCACCAGGCCCGGCGGGCCACCGCCACGCCGAAGCGCCGTTTGTCCAAGTGAGTGTGGTCGTGGGAATCGGTGTTGATGACCAGGGGCACGCCCAACTCTCTGGCCCGGTAGGCGTGGGTGTCCTTCAGGTCCAGGCGCTCGGGAGAGGCGTTGATCTCCAGGGCCGTTCCGGTGTCGCGGGCGGCCTGCAGCACCGCCTCCAGGTCAAACTCCACGGGCTCCCGTTGCCCCAGCAACCGGGTGGTCAGGTGTCCGATGATGGTCACGGAAGGATGTTCCATCGCCTTGATCATGCGCGCGGTCATGGTGGCCTGGTCTTGGCCCATGGCCGAGTGGACCGAGGCGACAACAACGTCCAACTGGGCCAGAATCTCATCGGGATAGTCCATCTCACCATTGGCGCGGATATCGACCTCCGACCCGCACAAGATGGTGATATCGTAACTCTCCTGCATCGAGCGGAGCAGCTCGATCTGTGACTCCAGTCGTTCGTTGGAGAGACCGTTGGCGACGCCCAGGCCAGCCGAATGGTCGGTGAGCGCCATGTATTCATAGCCCTGGGCGGCGGCGGCTTCGACCATCAACTCGATGGGATCGTTCCCGTCGCTCCACTCGCTGTGGAGGTGCAGGTCGCCTTTCAGGTCGGACTCCTCAACCAGGGACGGCAGCCGGTCTTCCAGGCCCGCGTCCACTTCATATACCCCGGTTCGCAGTTCGGGCGGCATCCAGGGCAGGCCCAGCCTGGCGTAGAAGCTCTCTTCGTCGGCGAATTCTTCCACCTGCCCGGTTTCTGTGTTGGTGATGCCATATTCGTTGAGGGAGAGGCCTTGCCGGATGGCGAAGTCGCGGAGACGGATGTTGTGCTGCTGGCTGCCGGTGAAATACTGGAGCAATGCGCCGAACGAGCCCGGTTCTCCGATACGAAGATCGATCTGCATCCCGGACTCGACCACCACACTGGTCTTCTTGGGGCCGTGGACCAGCACGTCTTTGACCATTGGCAAGGAAACCAAGGCGTCTCCCACCGATTCGGGGTCAGGAGCAGTGCCGACCAGGTCGATGTCCCCAATGGTCTCTTCCCAGCGCCGCAGGCTGCCGGCGGGGAATAGGGGGCCGATGTCGGGGCATCGTTCCCGCAGGGCGGAGATCACCTCTTCAGCCAGCGGCAGCGCTTGGCCGATTGGTGTGCGGCTGCCCCTGGACTGAGATGCTTTGATGTTGCGCAGTATGCTCGCGGCGGCCCGCTCACCCATCCGGGGCAACGCTGCTAGACGGCCGTCCGCGGCTGCTTCGGCTACGCCTTCGACGGTGTTGATGCCCAGTTCCTGGCCGATGGCCATGGCGGTTTTGGGACCGATGCCTGGAATGTTCTTCAACTCAAGGACGCCCGGGGGCAGTTCATCCAGCAATCTTTGGTAGGCGGCCACCTGCCCGGTCCCGATGAATTCGGCGATCTTTTCGCTGATGGCCTTGCCCACGCCCGGTATCTTGGTGAGGTTTTCACCGTTCTCCACGGCTTGAGCAAGTGGGGAAGGCAGTTGTTCGATGGTGCGGGCGGCCCTTTGGTAGGCGCGAATCTTGAAGATGGAGTCTCCCTTCATCTCCAAAAGGGCGCCCATGTTCTCAAAGAGCTCGGCTATCTGGTCGTTAGTGGCAGCCATAACCGGTTACTCGGCGGAGTTGCCCTGGATCCCGAGGACCATCTGGCTCATGAAGGCCGAAAGATGCCGGACGCCCCAGATGGCCGCCACGTATTTCATGCGTTTGGGCCCGATGACACAGATCGTGCCGCTGACACCCTGGGGGACGCCGTATTGACACAAGATGACGCCGAACGGGTTGAAGAACTCATCCCGGTTCTCCGCCCCGATGAACACTGCCGGATTTTCCGTCTCCGGCGTGGCGTTTAGCACCCGCTCCAACAGGACCCTTTCTTCCACCAGTTGGACCATCTCGCGCGCCCGTTCACCTTTGGAAAATTCCGGCTGGCTCAGGAGCCGGCGCAGTCCATCGGTGTAATGTTCCTGGTCATTGGTGGTTTCCGCCTCGCGCATGAGGCTAACCGAGCCCTTCTTGACCTGTTCCTCCAGGGAGTTGAGTTCCAGCCGGTTTGACTGCATCTGAGACCTGCTGAGACCGCCGAGGGAATCGTTCAACCGGCTTGCCGCCAGGTCTAGCTGCACCTGGTCCACTCTTTTTCCGAAGGCTAAGATCTTTCGGAGCAGCCGTGCCTCCTCAAGCACAAGCACAAGAAGAGCGGTAGACTCCTGAAGGAAGACCAGTTGAATACGCTTGAGGCGAGGAAACTGTGCTCGGGGCGCAGTGACTATGGCTAGGTTTTCAGTGAGCCTGGAGAGGATCGCCGCGCACCGCTTGCTCCAGGCGCCAATGTCGGGCTCCGTTTGGGCCAGGTCGCGGTCCACGCTCTCTCGTACTTCCATGGGGAGTTGGGGGGTCTCAGGCAGAGATTCTACGTAATACCGGTAGCCCTGGTCAGAAGGCACCCCGCCGGAAGATACGTGGGGCCGGGAGATGTAGCCGTCCTCGGCAAGCTGGGCCATGGTGTTGCGAACCGTGGCCGAGCTGATCTTTTGGCCGAGGTTCCGGGCGATGTCATCCGACGCTACCGGAGTAGCGGATTGAAGGTACTCGCCAACCAGGACGTTCAGCACCGTCGCAGCACGCTCGTTGAGCATCGGTCTCCCGCCAGCACCACATTTAGCTTCAAGGTTCGAGACTGGAACCGCTATTTTTTGACGTTAACATAGCTTTCTAGGCAGTGTCAAACGTTGACCGGTCTGGCCTAGACAATTATACTCAGCCAGAGTTTCACCGGAGATGGACCGGCGTCTGACCGGGTATCTACCGGAGTTTGAATCGTAAGACAGGTGGGTTGGGATAGACGTGGACGCTCAAGCTAGAACTCGCTCCCTCATTGACGTTGTCATCCCCGCAGACGGGCCCAGTGCCCGCATCGCTCGGAAAGTCGCCCTCATAGTCCTTTTCAGCCGATGACCCGCCGGGTTCGCCGCCATCTCCGTCCCCATCGCCTGGGGCCTTCTAAATCTAAAACATTACCGGGATGAACTATGGACATAACCTGGCTGGGACATTCTTGCTTTCGGCTGCATGACGCCGACATGGTGGTCGTGACAGACCCTTATCCTGCATCGATCGGCCTGACGGTCGATAACCGCCCGGCGTCGATCGTTACCGTAAGCAACCCACATCCCAATCACACTAACGCCGCCAGCATCGAAGGGGAACCAAAGGTATTCAGCAACCCCGGTGAGTACGAATATAATGGAGTTACCGCCCGCGGTCTGATGACGCCGTTGGCGGAGGGCCAACCACAAGAGGAGCGCAACGTCGCATTTACTATTGAGATTGGCAACATCAACATCTGCCACCTGGGCGATATCTCTGTACCCCTAACCACACGGATAGTCGATGAATTAAAGCCCGTGGACGTGGTACTGGTGCCCACAGGCGGAAATTGCACTTTGGACATGGACCAGGTCTACCAGACACTTCAGGACCTGGACGCCAAGATCGTGATTCCAATGCACTACAAAACGCCCAGCGTCAACGTCGAGGTGGACCCCATAGACAACTTCATCCGGCGCATGGGGCTGGATGAAGTGCAACCACAGCCACGTCTGGTGGTCACCAACAGCAATCTGGGCACCGACATGCGCGTAGTGGTGATGACCAGCCAGGGAAGGCCCAGGTAGAACGCCGGTCTTCCCCTCCCTTCCCCCGCCTCGCATCCCTGGGCTCAGGCCCCTAAATCGCGTTCCAGCCACGTCTGTTCCATTAAAAACTTGCCCTGGTTTGTATTGGAACAAGACCCCGTCCTCGAGATGGCCGGGTGGAAAAAACCATCTCCAAACCGGGATGTCAAACGTACATAGCTAGGGGCGTGCCGAATTTGCGAGCTACGTATAGGAATGACTACAAGACCGATGCCTTCATAGACGAGTAGGCCGGCGGGCTTGGGCGGGAACAGCAAGGAATTGGAAATCCAATGGGATCGGCGCCGTGGTTCAGGCTATTTTGCGCCGCGCGGCCAATAAAAGCCCTGCACCGAGCACCACAGCCGCGGCGCCGGCCATCAAAGCGATCTTTGGCAAACGGGCCACGGAAGGGTCTCCCGCCACCGGCAATGAGGCGGTGGGAGTTGATCTGGGGGTCGGCTCCGGCAGGGGGGTCGGGTCCGGTACTGGCATCGGGTCCAGGAACGTCAAGTCCTGTACGTAGAAATCGAATACGCCGATGTACGGTCTGGATTCCACCGCCCGGATGCTGCCGAACTCGTTCACCAGATAGAAGGTGATGGTGTGTCCGACCAGGAGCTCGCTTGTGGGATTAACCTCCAGTTGGGCGAAGGTCCCGCCGGCATCGAGGCTGTACGGTGCGCTTTGAAATCCGCTTTCGCAATCGTCTATGCATGCGATGAGAAGAGTGCCCTCCGGGGGAGGCGACCCTTGTAACAGCACGGCGCCGGAGAAGAAATCCTGGAAGAATGGCTGCGGAGGCCGTTCGGCCTGATTCGGGCCTGCCCCCAATAGCGCAAAGGCGGTAACCAGAAGGCCTGCGGTCAGAAATAATTTTGCAGGAAACCGACTCACCGCACACACCTCACAGGACCGGTCCGATACCCCGATATGGGTTATAACGCCCGACGGCAGCTTGTTTAAATTCCGGCTGGGTTCCGGCTTATCTAGATCAAGCCATCAAAGACGACTCTATCGTCGCCTATAGAGCGGTCCTTTGCAATATGATTGGTGATCGTTTGTTCCGATTTTAGGGAGGGGAAATATAAAGAGGGGGTCCCGTAGACACGGGGCCCCCTCTTTTAAGTCCAACTTAAGGCTTCCTAATTGGGGATTAGGCCCGCCTTCCCATCATATATGATCCACCGGCGGCCAATAGCGCGACGATGGCTACGATGAGGGCGATGAGGGCGAGCGTTCCGCCGCCGTCATCACCGGCCGCACCCGCAGTTCCAGCGGAACCGGCAGATCCAGCGGGACCCGTGGCACCGGCAGGTCCGGCAGGTCCAGCAGAGCCGGAAGAGCCGTCAGAGCCGGCAGCTCCAGCGGGGCCGGGACCGCCTGTGGCGCCTGCGGCGCCGGTGGCGCCTGCGGGTCCGGCAGGACCGGTAGAACCGGGATCACCACCGCGGCCAGGACCAGATCCGCTGGTTGCCGTGAGGTTCAAGATATCGCCGCCGCCCTCTTCCCAAACGATAGTCTGAGAAGCGTTGGCGCCGCTGACTTTGAACGACACTGTCTTGCCGGCGTAACCGGTGGTGCTCTCAACTTGAAGAACATACTGGCCGCCGGACGCGTTGGTGGCAGCCACTTGTTCCCCGTCCACCCATGCCGTGACAGCGGCTCCATCGACAGCGGTCGCGCCGTCCAGAGTGACTGTCCCCACGAAAACGTGCGGCCGGGCGTTCTGGGCGAACGCGGCTGTAGGAATAGCTAGTAATAGTGCCAAGGCCGTTACCAAGGCCAGGAATCTAGTTTTGGTCATTCGGTCCTCCTTGTTTCATTAGTGGTTGGTGTTGCTAGGCCGTCCCGGTTTCGCCGGGACGGCCTAGCTTTGACCTTATCCTATCCTTAGTCTAGGGAGATCAGGTTCCAACCTGGGAACAAGGTCGTGCTCTGGAATGCCTGCTCGCTGGTCACGTTTACCCAGACGATGTCGCCGGCTCCAGACTTCTCCAGAGTGTTAGCTTGCTCGAACGCAGGCCTCGGATCGTAGAATTCCCACGTCTGAGCTGCGTTGCTGAAGCGCCATACCCGGACTAGGTTGTCGTCATTAGCGATGACGTCGGCGAAGATTTCCGCAGGAGCGGTCGTGGCCGCCGCTGCCGTACCCGCGACTGGGACCACGGTGAGCGATGTGGAAACCGTTTTGTTACCGATGGTGACCGTCACGAGTTGTGATCCGCTTAGGCCAGGTACGATAAAGGTGACTTCCAGCTCACCCCGGATGTTCGAAGTTACCACGCCGCCCCGGACATCGGCCCCGCCGATGGTCAAGACAGACAGACCAGACTGAGGCGGGAAGCCTGTCGTGGTCACGGTAACTTCATCGCCCACGGCAGCCTCGCCGACGGACAACGCCACGGTGGCCTTGGGTATCGACAGGTTCACCGCGGTTGAATCGTTGCCCTTGGTATCCTTCGCTGTGAAGGTCACGGTATTCGGGCCGACACCGGTGTTGGCCGGAATCCGAACGACCACGCTGATGGCCCCGCTGCTATCAGCGGTCGTAACCTTGGTTTCCAATGTAGTGGTGCCGAGTTTTAAGGTAACCGTGACTGAGCTGCTTGGCACCCATCCAGTGCCGCTGACGGCGACATCGGTGCCCATGGTGGCGGTCCCAACATCAGTGGCTAGGGTCGGTTGAGTGACGGTGAACTTCGCCGTTCCCTTCAACTCTTCAGAGCTACTTTCAGTCATACTGACCGTCACAGAACCTAGTGAGATGCCGGACGGGACGGTAACCGTGGTGTTCGGCACATCACCGTCGGAGGTCATCGTGATGGATGAGTGGGAACCCGTCTCACCACCGATGGTTATGGTATTGGCGTCCACGGTACCGGCCGCTGAGAACTTGGTACCAGAAACCAGGATCTTGGTGCCCATCGGCCCACTGGTCGGCGTCACGGTAAGTACCCGTGATCCCACGGTGAATTTGGCTGTGGCCGTGGCGTTTTTGCCATCAGCACCCACTATCGTCACCTTAACGGTCACG
The DNA here is from genome assembly GCA_022570905.1 of Chloroflexota bacterium. Classification (GTDB taxonomy): domain Bacteria; phylum Chloroflexota; class Dehalococcoidia; order Lucifugimonadales; family UBA3495; genus UBA9611. The sequence goes on along the minus strand of JACZYV010000103.1, from coordinate 626 downwards.
ACGGTCTTTTCCGCCGTGGTCGGGATGGTGATCTGGTCTGAACCCGATAGCGCTCCCGCGCTGGTCGTGAACAGGCCGGTCGTCTGGGTGATATCGGCCTTCAGCCCATTGTCATCCCAGTCGGGGCTGATCCCGATCAGGTTTTTGGCATCAGACGATGGCCGGCTCTTGGGGAAACCGGCACCGGTAACGATTATCTTCGTTCCCGGAGGACCACTGGTGGGCGTGATCGTTATCGAACTCGCCTCTACCTCGACCGTTGTGCTGGCGGTAGCGCCAAAGGAGTCGGTCACCTTGACCTGGTTGGTGCCCTTCGTCGCATCGCTGGGTATCGTGAATTTGATCGAGAAATCGTCCTTGACGTTGTCAGCGTCCTTATCTTTGTGGTCCACCTTGTCGGTGCCGCTGGTCCCGAATTCATCGGTGTTGTCCTTGGTTATGAAATTACCGCCGAACTTGATACCGGCCGCATTTGCGACGTTGTCGTCTGCCTTGAAGTTTTTACCCGTGAGGGTAATCGTGTCGCCACGTTTGCCACTAGCAGTGGCGGAGAGGGTCGGCTTGATCGTTACTTTCTTGCCGTCGGCCGGCAAAATCTTACCGCCCGAGGTGTCGATCGCACCGAC
>JACZYV010000226.1:0-2929 GCA_022570905.1 Chloroflexota bacterium | reverse complement strand
GTGCTCATCGGAGGGCAGACCCAGACCATCTCGCCGGAGGGCCAGCCCCGTTTCCACGCCATGTACGAGATCGAGAGCCCGGAGATCCTCAGCTCCCCGGAATGGGGCGCCGCCGTGGAACTGGGCCGCTGGCCGGAGCAGGTCCGGCCCTACACAACCAACCGGCGGCACACCCTGCTGCGGCTGACCTATCCCGAGGAGTAGGCCGCCCGGACCGAATTCAAATTGGATCCGCCACAAGCCGCGACGCTTAAAACACTGTTATTATCGGCGTAACAGCATAGGGGCACGGACCCGATAGAATCGGGATGCCCCTACAAATGCCGCCACGTCTATCTAGGAGACGCCCTTTGACTGAACGCGCCCTGGAAGGGGTGAAGGTCTTGGACCTCACCCACCACATCGCCGGACCATACTGCACTAAATTGATGGCCGACTTCGGCGCCGAAGTCCTCAAGGTCGAGCGGCCCGGCGGTGACCCGGCCCGGCGGATGGCGCCATTCCTCCACGACGAAGCCGACCCGGAAAAAAGCCTGGTCTTCGCCTATTTGAACACCAACAAGCAGAGCGTGACGCTGAACCTGAAATCCGAGAAGGGTATCCAGGTGCTCAAGTCATTGGTGGAAGAATCAGACGTTCTGGTGGAGAATTTCGCCCCCAAAGTCATGCCGTCCCTGGGATTGGACTTCGAAACTCTCCAACAGATCAACCCCAGTCTGGTCATGACCTCGATCTCCAATTTCGGGCAGACCGGGCCCTACCGGGACTACAAGGCCGCCGACATCGTCGAATATGCATTGGGCGGGCTGATGTATATCTTCGGGGCCTACGACCGGGAACCTCTGAAGCACGCATTTAATCAAGCCCAGTTCAAGGCTGGGACCGACGCCGCCTCCGCCACCCTCATGGCCACCTATCACCAGCGGCTCACCGGGGAGGGACAGAGGGTCGATGTCTCCATCCAAGAAGCGGTGGCCACCGGCCTCAGGGACGTGGTCAACAATTTCACCTACACCGGCGCGGTCCGCCGCCGCCAGCCCAACCACAGCGGCGACCTCACCCGCATGCGGGCCAGCGCCGACGGCCACTTCTTGCCGAATCCGGGTATGGGCGCCGGGCTAAACTGGGACAACGTGGTGGATTTCCTGGGTCTCCCCGAGCTTGACGACGAGAAGTTCAACACCCCCTCGGCCCGGCTGGCCAATGCCGAAGAACTGGGCCGGATATTGGACGAGTATTTCATCAAGCAGAACAAATACGACATCTTCTACGCCTCCCACAAGAGGCGGTTCATCTTCGGCGTGGTCCAGTCGCCTGAGGAAGTCATGGCCGACCCGCAGTTCCAGGCCAGAAATTACTTCGTCGATATCGACCACCCGGCATTGGGGACCCTGAAGTATCCCGGCGCTCCCTTCGAGATGAGCGCCACCCCATGGGAGGCCCGCAGCCCCGCCCCAACCCTGGGCCAGCACAACCAGGAAGTCATCGGCCAACGGCTGGGCCACACCCCTGAACAACTGGCCCAGATGCGCGCCATGCAAATTATCTAAGACCGGAGAAATACTGAAGCATGTCAGGTCCTTTGGCAGGCATCCGCATAATCGAGATGGGCCAACTCATCGCCATCCCCTTCGCCATGAAGCTGCTGGCCGACATGGGAGCCCAGGTCATCCGCCTGGAGTCCACCGGCCGGCTGGAGAGCTACCGCGCCGACTCGGTCTACCAGAACGACGTTTCCGGCGAGTTTTGGAACAAGGGCGCTAATTTCTACGAGCAGAACCGCAACAAACTGGGCATCACCCTGGACCTGACCAAACCAGAGGGCCTCCAGGTCCTTCGCGAGCTCATCGCCGTCGCCGATGTGTTCTCCGAGAATTTCACCCCCAGGGTGATCAAAAACTTTGGGCTGGAGTACGAGGACCTAAAAAAGATAAAGCCGGACATCATAATGGTGTCGTCCACCGGCTACGGGTTCTACGGCCCGTGGGCCAACTTCGGGGCCACCGGCCCGGCCACGGAAGGCGCGGCGGGGCTGGCCTACCAGACCGGCTACCTGGGAGGGCCGCCGGTGATGGCCGAGATACCCTACACCGACTACACCTCCGGCGAGCACACGGTCTTCGCCGTGATGGCCGCTCTGATGCACCGGCTGCGCACCGGCCAGGGCCAGTTCGTGGACATATCCCAGACCCAGGCCACCAGCGCCACCATCCCCGAAGTCTTGATGGACTACTCGGCCAACGGGCGCTCCGGACAGCGCATGGGCAATCAGGACACCGCCATGTCGCCCCACGGCTGCTATCCGTGCCGGGGAGACGACCGCTGGCTCACCATGGCCGTCGCCACCGACGACGAATGGCAAGCAGTTTGCCGGGTGTTGGGACAGGAAGGATGGGCCGCCGACCCCAGGTTCGAGGACTCGCTAAGCCGTTGGAAGAACCGGGACGAACTGGACGCCCTGATCGGGCCGGTGACCAGCCCCTGGGACGCCCATGAGCTGATGCACGCGCTGCAGAAAGAGGGAGTGGCCGCCGGAGCGGTCTTGGACAGCAAGGACCTGCTCTTTGACCCCCATCTGAATGAGCGGGAATTCTACGAGGTAGTCACCCACCACGACAGCACCGGAATCCCGCCATTGCCCTACGCCGGCCGCCCCTGGAAGCTGTCGAAAACCCCGGCCGTCAAGGGCAAGGCCGCCCCTCTGATGGGAGAGCACAATGCGCTGGTCCTCTCAGACCTATTGGGCAAGACCGCCGGCGAACTGGCGGCCCTGGAAGAGGCGGGCATCATCGGCTACGGCCCCACCAACCCCCGCCCCGTGCAACGCCCGTCCCTAGACGAACAGGTGCGCCAAGGCCGGATGCAGCGCTATGAGACCGACTTTGAGGAACAGGTCAGAAGGGCGTTTCCGGGGTAGCAGCGGGCTGTC
>JACZYV010000102.1:0-11286 GCA_022570905.1 Chloroflexota bacterium | reverse complement strand
GGCGTTGCTGGACCTGGCTGGGGTGATGTTGGTGCGCTCCATGACCAAGGACTACGCCCAGACCGCTCTTCGGCTGGGTTACGCCCTGGCATCCGAGGATGTGGTCTCCCGGCTTCGGGACTACCAGCCCGACTGGAGCGTCAACGGTCTGGCCCAGAAGGCGGGTGTGTCCGCTCTGGAAGACGCCGGGTATATACCCAGAGCCAGAGAAGCCGTGTTTAAGGCCAAAGAGTACCTGTACAACGAACTGGGAGCCCTTGGGCTGAATGTCCCCCGCTCCGAAGCCAACTTCATCTTGGTCAAGGTCGGCGACGCCGCCAAGTGGCGGTCCCTGCTTCTGTCCAAGGGCATGGTTGTGCGGGACTGCACATCATTCGGCCTGCCCGAGTATGTCCGGTTGGGGATACGGTCGATGGCCGATTGCCAACGGCTGGCGGCGGCCATGGCTGAAGTGGCCCAAGCCGCCCTTGCTGATTGACGGCCGGGCCATTAGAATCAGAACCAACGATACAGTCCGCCTATGGCCAGCCCGCCGCAGCAGTCCCAGACCCGTGGTCCCTTCCCACACGTTGATAGGAGTCTCCTGCCATGACTATTACAAGCACCGGGCAGACCGTTGGCGAGAGCCGGTTCCACGACACCTTTGGCCAGCCATCTGAACGCGCTGTTCTTAAACTAAAGGCCCATCTCACTCCATACGTCCAAGAGTTCATCCGGAACGCCCCCTTCGCGGTCATGGCCACCACCGGCGGTGAAGGCCGCTGCGACGCATCCCCCAAGGGCGGCAAGCCCGGCTTCGTCAAGGTGCTGGACGAGAAGCACCTGCTTTTCCCCGACGTGGCCGGTAACCGGCTGTTCCAGTCCTACCAGAATATCGACGACAATCCCTACATCGGTCTGATCTTCTTCATACCCGGAATCAACGACACCGTCCGGGTCAACGGCCGGGTCAGCATCGTCAGCAAAGAGGACCTGGAAAGCCGGAATATCGAGGTGGCCCTTTACGAGACCGACGACCGGTCCAAACACCTTCAAGGGATGTTGATCGAGGTCGAAGAGGCCTACGGCCACTGCCCCCGGGCCCTCAATTTCTCTCACCTTTGGGACGCCGGAGAGATCGCCAAGAACCAGGCTTCGCCTCCCTTCCCGGAGCGGACCGACGAGAACTACTACCAGCACCAAGAAGGGGACTAGCCGAGGGGGAAAGCCGGCAGCTATCAGCGGTCAGCGCTCAGATTCTGGAAACCAAGAACAGGCCCCGGACATCGTCCGCGGCCTGTTTTTTTATGGCCGGCAGGCCAGGAGAATCTGGCTTTTAGATTCCTCGGTTCGGCAGAAATTCTGAAGACCAATTTTGGTTTACAACGGCGGTGGCCCACCGTAAGATGGGTTGGATAATTCTACCGGGACCCCAAGGATTTCTGCAGATGGTAACCATCTCCTTCGAGAAACACACACTGTCCAACGGCTTGGACGTGATACTCCACGAGGACCACAACATACCCGTGGTAGCCGTAAATGTTTGGTACCACGTGGGGTCCAAAGACGAAGAGATGGGACGGACCGGGTTCGCCCACCTGTTCGAACATGTGATGTTCGAAGGCTCCAAACACCACAACAGCAGCCACTTCGAGCCCCTGCAAAAAGCCGGCGCCAACCTGAACGGGTCCACCACCCCCGACCGCACCAATTACTGGGAGGACGTCCCCACCAATTACATGGAATTGGCCCTCTGGCTGGAAGCCGACCGCATGGGGTTCTTGCTGGACGCCCTGGACCAACAGCGCTTCGACGTGCAGCGGGACGTGGTCAAGAACGAACGCCGTCAGTCCTACGAGAACCGGCCCTACGGCATGGCCTCTTGGCACCTGCAAGCGGCCCTGTATCCCTTGCCCCATCCCTACCACTGGATGACCATTGGGTCCGAAGAAGACCTGGACGCCGCTACTTTAGATGACATCAAAGACTTCTTTAAGCGGTTCTACTCCCCGACCAACGCCAGCCTGGCCATCGCCGGAGACATCGACATGGGGGAGGCGTTGGAAATGGTCAACCGCTACTTCGGCGACCTGCCGCCGGGCGAGTCGGTGCCTCGCAAGGGGCGCCATGACTCGGGCCTTAAGGGACGCATCGAATTGGAGATACGGGACAAGGTCACCCTGCCCCGGACCTATATCGCCTGGCCGACGCCTCCCGAGGGCGACATCGACGATGCGCCGTTGGAGATCTACCAGTCCATCATGTCCGACGGATTGACCTCCCGTTTGCATAAGTCATTGGTCTATGAGAAGCAGATCGCCCAGAGCGCCCACATGCGTTACAGCTCGTCGGAGATATCCGGACAGTGTGTTCTCTCGGTTACTGCCGCCGAGGGCCACGAGTTGGCCGAAGTGGAGGCCGCCGCCGATGCCGAGATGGCCCGGTTGCTTCGGGAACCACCCACCGATGAGGAGATGACCCGGGTCAAGAACCGCATCGAAGCCAGCCACTTCCGCCAGTTGGCCCGCATCGGAGGCTTTGGCGGCCGGGCGGACCAGCTTAACCATTACAGCGTTTTCGCATCAAACCCAGACCTGATCAACACCAGCTTGGACAAGTATATGGCGGTGACCCGCGAGGACGTGATGCGGGTGGCCGAGACGGTCCTTGGCGGAAACCAGGTTCGGCTGCGCGTACTGCCAGAGCCTTCTCTGTCACCGGCCACCGTCAGCCTCGACCGGACGGTGATGCCGCCGCCCAAGAGCGAGCCGGTCTTCACGCCGCCCTCCCCAACCCGCATCAAGCTCTCAAACGGCATGGGCATCTCAGTGATCGAGCAACGCGGCCTACCCATAGTGGCCTTCGGCGTGCTGATGGACGCCGGAGCGTCACGCGACCCGGAGAATCTGCCCGGATTGGCCGGGTTCACAGCCCAGATGCTGCCGGAGGGCACCGACACCAAGTCCAGCCAGGAGATCGCCCAGGCATTCGAGTTCATCGGGTCGCGGATCTCAGCGGACGGGCGCCGCGAGTACACCCTGTTCTCGGCGGAAACCCTTACCAAGCATTGGCCCACCGCACTGGAGCTCACCGCCGACCTGGTGCTGAACCCCAACTTCCCCGACCATGAGCTGGAGCGTGTCCGCAGAGAGCACCTGACCGAGCTCCGCCGGGGTAAAGACGAACCCAACACCGTGGCCGATCAGTTGATGTCGGGCCTGGTGTTCAAACGTGACTCGGGATATGGTCATCCGCTGTCGGGCACCGAAGATTCCATCGGGGCCTTGACCCGTGATGACATGTTGCGCCAATACCGCCGCGACTATAGCCCCGCCAACGCCAACCTGATCGTGGTGGGCGACGTCAGCATCGACGAGGTGTTGCAAAGAGCTGAAGCCATTTTCGGCGCCTGGAAGGGCTCCGGCCCATCGGACAACGGCCGGGCTCCGGTGGAACCGACCAACGGCGCCGCCGCCATCTACCTGGTGGACCGCCCGGGAGCGCCCCAATCAGTCATCCGCGCCCTGCACACCACCATCCCCCGGCTTCACCCAGATTACCTGGGGCTGACACTGATGAATTACGCCTTTGGCGGGCAGTTCTCCGCCAGGCTGAACCAGAACTTGCGCCAGGAAAAGGGTTATAGCTACGGTTATCAGTCCCACGTCCAGTGGTTCCGCGGTCCGTCTCTCATGCTGGCCGGCGGTTCGGTCCAGACCGAGGTCACCAAGGAATCGGTGTTCGAGACGCTGAAGGAGTTCAATGATGTCCGGGGGTCCCGCCCCATCAGCGAGGAAGAATTGGAAAACGCTAAGGCCAGCCTCCTGCGGAGCTTCCCGGCCAACTTCGAGCGTCCTGGAGCCGTCATGGGCCAGGTCCTTCAGATGGTCCAATTCGACCTGCCCGATGACTACCTCCAGACCGTCAGGTCCAACGTCGAGGCTGTAACCCTTGATGAAGTGCACCGCATCACCCAGGAACTGGTCCGCCCCGACCGGTTGAAGATACTGGTGGTGGGGGACCGGCAGCAGATAGAAACCGGGCTCCGGGAATTGGACATCCCCACCGTGATCTTGGACCTAGACGGCGTAGAGATCACCTAACCCATACCCACCCGCACCGTAGGCGCGGGTTTCCAAACCCGCCCTGGCGCTCGTATAACACGGTGGTGTCCGCCCAACGCATTGTGGGCTAACCTGCCTCAGAGTCTTCAAAACACACCTACACCGTAGGCGCGGGTTTCCAAACCCGCCCTGGCGCCCGTATAACACGGTGGTGTCCGCCCAACGTATCGCGGGCCAACTCACCCTTCCTTAAGTGGCAACCTCGTTTCGACCGCTACCCTGGCGAAGGGAAAGGGCGGGTTAGAAACCCGCCCCTACGTGCATGTAATGATTTGACCCGTAGATCACCGCAGGGGCCGTTCCCCCAAAACCAGGGCCAACGTCTGCCGGAAGCCATCGCCGTTGGCCACCCGGAACACCTCTACTTCCACCTCTTGCCCGGCCCTGAATTCCTGCTTCAGTAAGCGAGTCAGGTCGGATACCGTGGCGATGTCGTGACCGCCGATTTTCACCACGATGTCACCCGGTTCTATGCCGGCACGATCGGAAGGTCCCTCGATCACAGTGTTGCTTATGATCACGCCTTCGCGGATGGGCAGCCCCAACTGCGCCGCGCTCTCCGGGACCAGGTCCGCCAGGAAAACCCCCATCCAAGCCCAGCGGACCCGTCCTAATTCGACGAGTTGCTGCGCGACCTGTTGCGCGGTGTCAACGTCGATGGCGAAGCCGATACCCTCCACGGCGATCCCTCCACCCTGGCTGACGCCCCGCAATACGGCCGTGTTGACTCCCACCAGGTTTCCTGACAGGTCGATCAGCGGACCGCCGCTGTTGCCGGGATTGATGGAAGTATCAGTCTGGATCAGGTCGTAAAGGGTGACCCCCTGCGACGCTTCTATGGACCTGCCAAGCGCGGAGACGACGCCTACAGTGACCGTGGGGCCTCCGGGCAGAGCTAGGGCATTCCCGATGGCGATCACCCAGTCGCCCACTCGGAGGTTGCCGTTCCCTCGCAAGGGCAGTGATGGATAGCCGTCCCCCGGCAGCTGCAGAACGGCCAGGTCCGACAGACGGTCCGCCCCAATCACTTCGGCAACGAGCTGCGTCCCGTCGTCTTGGGTCACGGTGATCTCGACTCCCCCCTCGATCACGTGGTTGTTGGTCAGCACCAAACCTGATTCGTCGAAGATGATTCCAGTACCGCTGCCGAAGCCGGTCTGCTGGCGGCCGAAGCGGTCCCGGGTGACGATCCGGGCCACGATTGAGACCACTGCCGGCCGCACCCGCTCCACCGTATCGGCGATGTTGGGCAGTTGCAGCGATGCGACGGCCCCGCCCTCGTTGCCGTCTGCTGATTTGGTGGCCGGTGGCAATGCGGTGGCCGTTGGCTCGGCGTCGCCGCCGGAGCAGGCGGCTATCACCGCCAGCATCGCCACGGCTAGAAAGGCCCTGATGATGGTCTGGGGCATGTGAGCTTTAAACATGTTTAGCAGACTTCTCAGAACCACTACAACCCATCGGTTGCCTCCCGCTGGATACGGAAGAGGGGTTCCATGCCACGAGCCGCCAATGAGAGGACTTCTTCCACTTGCCGGCGTGGGAACGGTTTTTCCTCCGTCGCGCCCTGCAGTTCCACCAGCCCGCCCTGAGCGGTGAAGACCACGTTGAAGTCCACGTCGGCCGAGAAATCTTCTTCGTAGCAAAGGTCGAGGAGGAGTTGCCCCTTCAATATGCCAACGCTGATGGCCGCCACCGGACAGAGCAATGGCAGCCGGGTTAGGACCCGGTTGTTCACCAACATCTGCAGAGCTTGATGCAGGGCTACGTAGGCCCCGGTGATGGCGGCCGTGCGGGTCCCGCCGTCAGCCTGAATCACATCGCAGTCGATCTGGACGGTCCGTTCCCCCAGGGCTTCCAGGTCGGTGACGGCCCGGAGGGACCGCCCGATCAGCCGTTGAATCTCTTGCGAGCGTCCGCTGGGCCGGCCCGACTCTCGCTCCCTGGCCGTTCGAGTGTTCGTTGCCCGGGGCAGCATGGAATATTCGGCGGTGACCCAGCCCTTGCCTTGGCCCCGTAGGAACGCCGGCACCCGTTCTTCCAGCGAGGCGGCGCAGAGCACCTTGGTGTCGCCCATCTCGATCAATGCCGAACCCTCGGCGTATTTCTGATAACCGGTGGTGATGGTGGTGGGACGGTGTTGGTCCCAGGCCCGTCCGTCCGGTCTGGAATATTCAGACAATTGTTATCGGTTCCTCGATTTAGTTCGCGGGTCCGGATGCAACAGATACCCTTGAACCGGGATTAGACATCGAGACCAAGTATACATTAAGGCTTCTTGACGGCTTCTTGAGATCTGATTCCGGCGGGGCTCACCGCTCGGTATTCACCCATAATTCCACCCCATCCGTAACAAACTCCACGTCGCCGTTCCGGTCGGTCCGGTAAAGGTTTTCGCGTCCGGTCTGTCTTAGCAGGCGGCCCAACACCTCCGCGTTAGGATGTCCGAAGGAGTTGCTCTCACCCACGGAGACCAGCGCCGCCGACGGGTCTACCGCTTGGATGAACCCAGCCGTGGATGAGGTCTTGCTGCCGTGGTGGGCCACTTTCAGCACCGTGCTTTGTATCCCCGTTGCTCCCAGCGCTAAAAGGGCTTCCGTCTCGGCTTCGATGTCGGACGTCAGCAGGAAGCTGATGGAACCGTAGGTCAGCCGCAACACCAGTGCGCCGTTGTTGGCTGACTCGCCAGCCAGAAAGCCGGGCCGGGGATTGAGCACCTCGGCAAATACACCTGACCCCAAATCCAACCGGTAGCCTTGGTGGACGGATATGACATCAACGCGGTTTCGCTCCACGCCGGCCTGCCACTGGGCATACATCGCGGCAGCGGGCGATTCCGCTCCGGCGAGCACAGCCCCCACCTGGTACGCATCCAACACCTCAAGGAGCCCCCGGCTGTGGTCAGCGTCCAAGTGGGTCATCACCACCAGGTCCAGGCTGCGGTCGCCGCTGGGCATAGCACCGCTCAGCGCGCGGATGGCGCTGCCAGGCTCCGGACCACCGTCCACCAATACCTGACGGCCCTGCGGCGTTACGATCAATGCGCTGTCGCCCTGGCCCACGTCAAAGAAGTAAACGTGCAGATCGCCGTCGCCGGCCGAACCGACCTGCCACCAGAGAGCAACCGCCGCCGCAGTCATCAAGACCGCGCCGATGATGATAGGCACGGTTTTGGCTGGTTCCCCTGGATGCCGGGCCAATGCCTGCGCCCCAGCTTTGGCCTGGGACCAAAGCCAGCCGAAGCGGCCGGGTGTCAAAAGCAGCAACAGGGTGCCCAAGGCCGAGTACCAGACCCACACCAGCCAGTTGCCGGCCCAGCCGGTTTGGAGCGTCCATTTCGGCGCCAATTCAACCAGCTCGATCAGATAGCTCGAAGGCACCCAGACAAACCACCCGATCCACTGACCCAACGTGACGTTCAACAACCCCATGAACGCCGCCGCCAACGTGCCGGCCATGATGAATGGCATGGCCGGGAGAGCCAGGACCGTCACGATGATTCCCGGAAGCGCCACCTCTCGGAAGTTGAAAGCAAGCAGGGGCCAGGTCGCCAGCATCGCGGACCAAGAGATTATGAGCGCGACCAACGGCGCGCGGACCAATGGGAGCGCCCAAGGGCGCCACCAGGACTGATGGAGGCCGGCGGTGGCAGGCGGCCATTTGGGTATGAACGGCTGGGTGAGCGCTATCCCCGCCATGGCGGCGAAGCTGAGTTGGAATGACACCCGCTGGATGATCTCCGGCGAGACGGCGGTCATCAGCCCGGCGCTGAGGGCCAGTGCCGGGAGGATGCTGCCTGGCCGCCCAACACCCACCGCCACCAGATAAACACTGCCCATGACCGCCGCCCGTATCACCGACGGCGGCAGTCCCGAGACCAAGGCGTAGGCCCAGACAGCGATCAATGGCACGGCCAAGAAATATAGGCCGCGTTTTCCCAGCAGCCAGGCCGAACCGGCCAGGAACATCACCACCAGAACGCCGACATGCAGCCCTGAGATCGCCAACAGGTGGGACGTTCCGGTGCCGCGGAAGTCCTGTACCATCTCGGGCGGCAGGTTGCCGCGTAATCCCAGCAGCAAAGCCTGCCCCAAAGCAGACTGGGGATAAGGGACCGTGTCCTCGATGCTCTCTGACAATCGGCCCCGCAGCGAGTACGGCCACGCCCGCCAACCGCCGGATTCTCCGATCACCTCGGATTCATCCGCCGACATTATTCCGGTTATTCCCTGGCCGGCCAGGTAGGCCGGATAGTCGAACCCGCCAAATGGTTCCGGACGGCGCAATGTGCCGGTGACCGTGACCAGGTCGCCGTAATCGAAGTAGGGGGGAGAGCGGCGGGCAACCAAATCATCGGATGGATTGCCATACACCAGGATCCGGCCGTCCAGAGAGATCCCTCCGGACCCGAGTTTGGCCGCCCTTACCTCCAACGTGAATCTGACCCGGCTGCCGGAGAACTCCGGGTCGTCGCTGATACGGCCTCCCAGGGTAACTTCGGCTTCGGTCTGGCCGGCAAACGCCAGAGATGTCAGCGGCGGGAGCGGGTTCGAAATGGAGTCTGCCCGCCACACGCCCAGCAGCAACAATAAGACGAGCACGGCCGGGAACACGGGCAGGCGTCGCAGGCGCAAAGCCAGGCCCAGGGAGATGGAACCGCCCAGGAGCAGCAACAGCGGCGCCAACGGCGTCTGCGTTTCCAGTCCGATCAGGACTCCAACCAGCCACGCCGCCACCATGAAAGCCAGCTTCATGGCCGGTGACCGCCCGCCGGGAATGGCATATGGCCTGAGATCACCGGACCCCGGACACCGTGACCAGTTCCCGGATATTCTGATAGGTCACCGGCCCGATCTTGGGGACTTCTTGGACCTCCGCGACGGACTGGAAAAGACCGACGTTCTCCCGGTATGCGACGATGGCCTGGGCCAGCGCCGGGCCGATTCCGGGAAGGGTGTCCAAAAGCTGCACCGACGCCAGGTTCAAGTCGATCAACCCTCCGGGCTGGGCGCTGGAGCCCGTGTTCGCCGGAGACAAGTTGGAGGCGGCGGGAGGGGTCTCGCCCAGTGTGAGGACGTGATATTCGGCTTCGTCTTTGACCCGGAGGGCCAGATTCAGCCCATCCAGTATGGCTTCCTCGGTGACACCACCGGCTGCGGCCAGGGCGTCGGTTATCCGGCTGCCGGGGTCGAGGGTGTAAACTCCGGGGCTGGCAACCGCCCCGCTCACGTATACCCTGACTTGAGCTGGGGCCTCGGCTTGGGCCGGGACTTCTTGCGGAGCGATGATCCGGACCGGAGCGTTGTCGTCCTGCCGGGCCAGCAGGACCACGGCGGCCAACACCGCCGCCACCGTCGCGGCAGTCAGCGCCATGAAAGCCATGTTCCGGGCGGTTAACTCCGGCATTCTTTGCCCCCAAAGGCTTTTAATCTTCCCGGTATCCGGTGGGCAGCTAGTCTGTATCTATACCCAGGTTGGACTAGCTGTGGCTGTCCGATTATAATTTAGCCCACATTCCAAATAAAGGGGCCAAACCTTGGGAACAGATAAAGGATCCGCCAACGGCAATCAGAAACTGCACGCCTTCTTCCAGGGCGCTGTGGTGCCGATGGAGGAAGCCAAGGTGAGCGTGATGACCCACGCGCTGCACTACGGCACGGCTGTTTTCGAGGGCATCCGCGGCAACTGGAACGAAGAACAGGGGAAGATGTTCATCTTCCGCATGCGCGAGCACTACGACCGGATGATGCGCGGATGCAAGATCCTGATGCTGGACATTCCCTACACCGCCGAGCAACTCTGCGACATCACCGTGGACCTGATTGAGCGCAACGGGCACCGGTCGGACATCTACATCCGTCCGCTGGCCTACAAGAGCGCCGAAGTCGTAGCCAACCTCAAGCTCCAGGAGTTGGCCAGCGATTTCACCCTGATCACGGTGCCCTTCGGCAACTACCTGGGCACCGACATACTACGCTGCTGCACGTCCTCTTGGCGGCGGGTAGACGACAATATGATCCCGACCCAGATCAAGAGTGCGGGCATCTACGTCAACAGCCTGCTGGCCAAGACTGAGGCCACCCTGGCCGGATTCGACGAAGCCATCCTATTGACCCAGGACGGCCACGTGTCCGAGGGCTCGGGCGAGAACGTTTTCATGGTGACCGGTGGGAAGCTCTTTACGCCCAGGTCCGAGGACAACGCGCTGCCGGGCATAACCCGGGAGACCATCATGCAATTGGCCCAGGCCGAACTGGGGATCGAAGTTATCGAACGAAGCATCGACCGCAGCGAGCTCTACCTGGCCGACGAGATGTTTCTCAGCGGCACGGCGGCCCACCTGACGCCGGTTGTGGAACTGGACCGCCGGAACATCGGCGACGGCGAACCCGGCCCGATCACAACGGCGCTGCAGAAGATGTATTTCGATGTCGTGGTGGGCCGGAACCCCAAGTACCTTCACTGGTGCACAGTGGTTTCACCCCAAGTGGTGCCGGCCTAGGAAACAGGGGCGGATACTTTCTGACTAGCAAACCAACGGACGCCCGATGTTGAGGGCGTCCGTTTTTTTACCGGCTATTTTCCTAGGGAGTATCGTGATTTGACCTGGATCGGTCTGGGAATCCTTTGCTACGCCATCGGCAGCGTTCCGACCGCATACCTTTTCACCCGTTACATGCTGGGCCGGGACATCCGCCAGATGGGTGATTTCAATAGCGGCGCGGCCAACGTCTTTCGCAACGTGGGCGCCAAGGCCGGCGTGGCCGTGGGCGCCATCGACATCATCAAGGGAGGTCTGGTGATAGTGCTGGCCAAGGTGCTGGTTGACGACACGGGGATGGAGATGATGGCCGGGGCGGCGGCCCTGGCGGGGCACAACTTTCCGGTCCACCTGCGGTTCCGGGGCGGGCGGGGCGCGGCCACCGCCGTGGGAGTGTTGATCGCCTCGCTGCCGGTCATCGGACTGCCCGTTGGCGCCCTCTGCTTGCTCTTGCTCTACATCACCCGCAAAGCGATGTACGCCCTGGCCGTGTTCCTAGTGGCCATTCCTGTCTTGGCCTGGCCCGCCGGGTACTCTGTCTCCCTGGCGGTCTACGCGGTGGCTATCCCGGTTGCCGTCGGCCTGAGCCATTTCTTCACCACCCGGGTCCTGAATCGGGGCGCTGCCGGAAAAACCGGGGACCCC
>JACZYV010000225.1:0-2949 GCA_022570905.1 Chloroflexota bacterium | reverse complement strand
CGGCCTGGGCAAATTCCTGACCGAGTTCGACGACGAGGTCAAGGACGAAACCGAATTCCTCAAAGCCCTCCACTCAAAGAAATTCCACCCGGTAACCGGGCTGCGGACAGGGAACCTCAAGCCTTACGGCATCTAGGCATCGTTCCAAGGCGCGGACCGCGCGGCTACCACACCCTTCGTCGTCACCACCTATATCTTGTGCTTGAGTTTCTTGTCATGCCTGGGAGCCTGGGTTACAATCCGCACCGGCTAGACATGCTGAACACTTTGAGAACACTGGCGCCCACCCAAAGCCCGCTTAAATGCTTCCCACGGGCTTACCTCTCAGCGGCTTCGATCAATCGACTGCTATGACAAACAACTCCGACCTGCCCGAAAAAATACGACGCTCCTGGCTGTTAACGCCAGCTTCCAATGACGACCTGATTGAGGCCGCCCGCCAGTCCAACGCCGATGTGGTGATATTGGATTTGGTGGATTTCGTTCCGGAGAAAGACAAGCCTTCGGCCAGAGAGGGCCTGGCCGGTACGATACGGGAGGCCGGGGAAAGCGGGGCCCAGGTATTCGCGCAGGTGGACTGTGAACTGCTGTACGCCGACCTGCACGCCTGTGTTTGGCCGGAGTTGACCGGGATCGTCATCGCTCACCTGGAATCGGTTGGCCAAGTCGAGGAAGCGGACGCGTTGCTGGGTCAGTTGGAGGACGAACGGGGCATCCCGCCCGGCACGTTGGAGATAGTGGCCGCTTTGGAGACGGCGAAGGCCAATCAAGACGCGCAACGAATCGCGTCCGCCAGTTCCAGGATCTCCGGGCTGACCCTGGGCCGCGCCGAGTTGGTGATGGACCTCCGGCCGGAGCCTTCCGGAGAGATCCACCTCATGCAGTACCTGATGCAGCGGCTGATCATGGTGGCTGGGGCCGCCGGTGTCCCGGCCTACGGGGCCTGGTGGCGCGCGCCTGACCGGGGATTGCTGGCCACGCCTGAGAACACGGGCGAGGCCGCCGTCCGGGGCCGGGCCATCGGTTTCAAGGGTTCCTTCTGTGTCTTGGAGAACCAGGTCGAGCCCATGAACCGGGGGTTCACCCCCTCTTCTCAAGAGGTGGATGAGGCTAAGGAGTTGCTGGAACGATATCAGGCCGCGGTCACGGAAGGCGCGGCCTCCATCCGCCAGGAAAACCGGATCATCGACGCCGGAGCGGCGCTGCAAGCCCAGGCCATCATCGACCGGGCCTCTGCTTGCGCGCTCCATGACCAGACCAAGGCCGACGCCAAGGACGGGCGTCCGGTGCCGGCGCCCTAGTTTCACCACGGGGGAGATTCGATGGCTAAAGAGATAGCGGTGCACCGTTCGGGCCTGACCATGCCGGTGGTCACCCCACGGTTCGTGGACAACGCCTGGCGAAGGGGCTGCGACTTCATCAACCTCGATCTAGAGGACTCGGTGCCCCAGCACATGAAAGGTTACGCCAGGACCCTGATCAAGGACGCCATCGCCAATGTCACCAAGGGCGGCGCCGAGGCGTTCACCCGCATCAATCACGACCTGGTCCAAGCGGACCTGGAAGGCATCGTCTGGCCGGGACTGGCCAAGGTCAATTATCCCAAGGCGGAATACGCCGAGGAGATCGAGAAGCTGGACCGAATCATCAGCCGGCTGGAGCGGGAACGGGGGATACGTCCCGGAACGGTGGAGATCGGGGCCAACATCGAGACATCAGTGGGAGTGGCCAACGCCTACGATATCGCCTCCGCCAGCCCGCGGGTAAGAGAATTCGGCGGCGCCGGCGGGTACGACATGTCCCGAGACCTTGGGGTGGAGATGTTCGTGGGATTCGACCAGTTCGTCTACGGCAAGGGCGAAGTGGAATTGGCCGCCCGGGCCCTAGACCTTGAGCCTCATACCGCGCCGTTCACGGCCAACACCACCGGCAGCGTCGGCGACCCCGACCGCGCTTTCCAGGAGGCCGAGGCCGCCCGCAGATGCGGCTTCCGGGTGGGCGGCGGGCTTCATCCCAACGTGGTGGAGCCGCAGACCCGGGGGTTCACCCCGACCCAGGACGAGGCCGAAGAAGCCCACCGAGTGCTGGAACAATACCGGGAGTTAGAAGTTTCGGGACGGACCTGGGCCGAGATCGACGGCAAGATCATCGACCGTTACGAGGCGGCCCGGGCCCGCAAATTGCTGGAATGGTCCGAAAATTGCGCCCGCCGCGACCAGGAGAAGGCGGAAGCGGTGGCCCGGGTCGATCAGGCGGGAGAATAGGAGATGCCCATTCTGGTCCGCAGGTCCAACTTGATGGTCCCGGTAACCAACGCACGGTTCGTGGGGGAAGCATGGCGTCACAGCGCCGACGCCATCACGCTGGACCTGGAAGACGGCGTGACGCCCAACAACAAGGCCGAGGCCCGGGGGTTGGTCAAGGATGCCGTCGCCGTAGTGGGCAAGGGAGCGGCTGAGGTATTTGTCCGGGTCAACAAAGAGTTCTTGACGGCCGATATTGAGGCTTCCGTATGGCCCGGCCTGGCCGGCATCATGCTGCCCAGGGTCGAGTCTCCCGAGGACGTGGCCGCGGCATCTGAAGTTTTGGCCTCTTCAGAGCACAAGCGGGGGATAGAGCCTGGGACATTGCGGCTGATACTGCTTTTGGAATCGGCCAATGCGGTCATGCGGGTCCGGGAGATCGTCGCCGCCAGTGAGCGGGTTTCGCAAGTGGGTTTGGACGAAAGCGACCTTGCGGCCAGTCTTGGCGTCAGCCCATCGCCTGAATTCGACCCTTTCGTTTACGCGCGGGGCCGGCTGGCCATCGAAGCCACGGCTGCAGGCGTGCAAGCGGTGGGCGCCGCCCACCCACTGGGAGCCCTGCCGCGCCTGCTGCCCGATGAGGACATGCTCAAGACCGCGACCGACTCCAAGAACCTGGGGTTCAAGGGGATCATCTGTCCCCACC
>JACZYV010000224.1:0-2953 GCA_022570905.1 Chloroflexota bacterium | reverse complement strand
GCCGTCGGCGTGGCCGTGGTAGCAGCCGGCGAACTTGATGATCTTGTCGCGGCCGGTGAACGCCCGGGCCAGCCGGATGGCGCTCATGCAGGCCTCGGTGCCCGAGTTGACCAGCCGGACCGATTTCACCGATGGCAGGCTGCCGCAGATCATCTTGGCCAGTTGGACTTCTTGCTCCACGGGAGCGCCGAAGCTGGTCCCGTTCTCGGCGGCCTTTTTAAGGGCCTCGACGACGGCCGGATGAGCGTGTCCCAAGACCAACGGCCCCCAGGAGCCCAGGTAGTCGATGTATTCGTTGCCGTCCACGTCCCAGACCCGCGCCCCCTGGCCCCGGGCGATGAAGGGCGGGGTGCCGCCCACGGCCTTGAAGGACCGGACCGGGCTGTTGACGCCGCCGGGGATGTATCTCTGGGCCTCGGCGAATAGTGCTTCCGACTTGCTAAGTTGCATGCAATGTCCTGATCAAAAATTGGGTGAGAGGCGTTTACTCCGTCTCTTTCAGCCACCTGGCCACTTCTTTGGCATGGTAGGTGAGGATGGTGTCGGCCCCGGCCCGTTTGATGGAGGTCAGCACTTCCATGGTGACGGTTTTTTCGTCGATCCAGCCGTTTTGGGCCGCCGCCTTGATCATGGCGTACTCTCCGCTGACGTTGTAGGCGGCCAGGGGCAGGTCGAACCGGTCCTTGGCCTGCCGGATGACGTCCAGGTAGGACAGGGCCGGCTTCACCATCACGATGTCGGCGCCCTCGGCGATGTCGGCTTCGATCTCGCGCATGGCCATGCGGGCGTTGGCCGGGTCCATCTGGTAGCTCTTCCGGTCGCCGAACTGGGGCGTGGAACCGGCGGCCACCCGGAACGGCCCGTAGAACCCGGATGAGTACTTGGCCGCGTAGCCCATGATCGGCGTGTCGTCGTAGCCGTGGTCGTTCAATGCCTGGCGGATGGCCCAGACCTGGCCGTCCATCATGGCCGACGGGGCGGGCAGGTCGGCCCCGGCCTGCACGTGGGACACGGCGGTCTTGCCCAGCAGTTCCAGGGTTTGGTCGTTGTCGATCTTGCCGTTGGCTATCACGCCGCAGTGGCCGTGGTCGGTGTACTCGCACATACAGACGTCGGTGACCACCATCATGTCCGGGTGGTTCTTCTTGATCATCCGCACCGCTTCTTGCACGATGCCCTCGGGGTCGTAGCCCTCGGCGCCCAGGGGGTCCTTCTCGGCGGGCAGCCCAAACAACAATACGGCGGGGATGCCCAATTCGGCGGCTTCGCCAACTTCTTCAGACAGAACGTCCAGGGACATTTGGAACTGGCCGGGCATGGGCTCGATGGCTTCTTTCACGCCTGACCCGTGGGCCACGAACAGGGGATAGATGAACTCCTTGGCGGATAGGCGGGTCTCCCGGGCCATGTTGCGCATGGGCTCGCTGCCGCGCAGGCGGCGCAACCTCGAGTCGGGGAAGCTGGTCATGACGTCCTTCTCTCCTTGGACTACTCTTGGGGCTACTTGTGTGAAAGCTCGCCGGTGGCGAAATGGCTGGTTAGCGCCTCAACCAGGCCCTCGACCGTGTGTTCGGACGCTTCCAGGTCCACCCGCAATCCCAGTTCGCGGGCGGTGGCGGCGGTTACGGGGCCGATGCAGGCGATGAAACTGGAGTCCAAGCCGGCCCGGTCTCCGTCCAACATCTCCACCAGGTTCCGCACGGTGGATGAACTGGTGAAGGTTACGATATCGACGCCGTCAAGAAAAGCTTGCTTGGCCAGACCGCCTACGCCCTCGACCGGCACATTCCGGTAGGCAGCCAGGCGGTTGACCTTGGCGCCCATACCCGTGAGGCCCTTTTCCAGTTCATCGCGGCCGATGTCGGCGGAGGGCAGTAGCACTGAAACACCTTGCCAATCCCGGCCGGACAGTTCTTTGAGAACCACCTCCGAAACCGGCCGGCTGGGCACAAAATCGGCGGTGATACCCCGGTTAGCCAATGCTTGGGCAGTGGCCGGGCCGATGGCTCCGACGGTTGTTCCGGCCAGGGCGCGGGCGTCTTTGCCCTGGAGTTCCAGACGCTCAAAGACCGATTCCACCGCGTTGGCGCTGGTGAATATCACCCACTGGAAGTCTTGCAACGCGGCTAATGTGGCGTCCAACTCAGCGAAGTCCTTCAAGGGGCCGATCTGAATGGTTGGCAGTTCCACCGCGTTGGCCCCGGCCTGTTCCAGCAGGGTGCGCAGACGGGACGCCTGGGACCGGGAGCGGGTGATCAACACGCGCTTGCCGAACAGGACCCGCTTGTCGAACCAGGCCAATTCCTCTCTGAGATTCACCACGTCGCCGATGACGGTGACAACCGGCGGCGTAAGCCCGGCGTCTTTCCCCAAAGCCAATATATTTTCGATATTGCCGGTGACGGTCTTCTGATTGCTCCACGTGCCCCACTGCACCAGGGCCGCCGGTGTTGTTGGAGCGAGGCCTTCTTTCTGCAGGGTGGCGAGTATCTTTTCCAGAGACGCCCAGCCCATGAGCACCACCAAGGTTCCCCCGTTCTTGGCCAGGACATCCCAGGGGACCGTGGACCCGGGCTTGGACGGGTCCTCGCTGCCGCTGACCACCGTGAAGGTTGTCGCGATGCCACGGTGGGTCAGAGGTATGCCCGCGTAGGCCGGCCCGGCGATGGCCGAGGTCACCCCGGGGACAATCTCAAAGGACAGGCCGTTGGCCTTCAGTTCCAAGGCCTCCTCGCCGCCCCGGCCGAATACAAATGGGTCGCCGCCCTTCAGCCGCACCACGGTGAGTCCTTGAGACGCCTTCTCCACCAGCAACCGGTTGATCTCGGGCTGGGTCAGTTGCTGACGGCCTCTGGCTTTGCCCACGAAGATGCGCTCGGCATTTTTAGGGACGGCCTCCAGGAGCACGGGGTCCACCAGGCGGTCGTAGACGACCACTTGGGCCTGCTCCAAC
>JACZYV010000101.1:0-11357 GCA_022570905.1 Chloroflexota bacterium | reverse complement strand
ATGTCACCAATAAGGGAGTATATCCAGGAGGGATGCTCATCGCCCTGGACTACGAGGACCATACGTCCTACTTCGATGAGCAGGCAGCGGCCAATTAGACCGAACACCAAAGCATCGGCAACTCTTTATCGCCTGGCGGGCGCGCCCGAAAGGGAGAGGCGCCCGCTAGGTTTTACCAACCCTGGACCAAGGGCTCTGCAAGTCAAAAAACCGCCCGGAGACCGTCTCTAGGCGGTTTTTCATTGGCCGGTTGACCGGTTGAATGGCGTTTTCAAGAGTTGGGGTGGCCCAGGCGGGGTTAACTTTCTCAGTCGTCCGGGTCATCTGGGCCGCGGTCGACGGCCAGCTTGATCCAATTGACCAGGTTGCCGGTGTCCACGTTCTTTAAGAGATAGCCGTTCACCCCGGCCTGGAAGGCTAACCGGCGCTCATTTGGGTCCAGATAAGAGGTGAGGATAGCGACTGTGGCTTGCCCACTGGCAGCCAGGGCCCGCCGGCAGATGTCGATGCCGTCCGCCTGTTTCATCTTGCTGTCTATGAGCACCACATCGGGGCTGAGTCCGGCGATCTTGCGGATCGCTTCTTCGCCGTCGCAAGTGGAACCAACCACATCCAGGCCGGGCATGGATGCCAGACGCCGTGCGAGGATCTCCCTGGCGGTGCGGTGTTCATCGATCAAAAAAATTCGAATGGGCATGATAAATTAACGCCACCGGAAATTGGAAATACGCCGTGCGGCTAATTTCACGATACGATGGATGGAGACGGGAGCGGGAGTGCCGAAGGTAAGCATTCCGGTAGGCCGGTTGGGCCAAGAACAGGGCCGAATTGTGAGTGCACCAACCGTCCCATTGAGTGTGGGGCTAAGCGAACACGGCGCTAAGCAGGCCGGCGACCAACCTACCTGTTGTAGTCCCGGCGCGCCCGGCGTTCGGCCAGGAAAGCCGCCGCCTGAGACCGCCGGGACACCTCAAGCTTGCCCAGGATGTTGCTCACGTAGTTCTTGACCGTCTTGTCGCTGAGGTTGATCTGGCCCGCGATCTCCCGGTTGGTCTGGCCTTCGGCGATCAACTCCAGAATCTTCTTTTCTTGATCGGTCAGTTGGGCCAGGGGGTCTTCTTCCTTGCCCCGGCGCACGCGTTCCAAGACGCTGGCGGTGACCGACGGGTCCAGAAGTGACTGGCCGGCGCCCACACGGCGGATGGCGTCAACTATCTCTTGGGAACGAATCTCCTTCAGCAGATACCCGGAGGCCCCGGCCATGATGGAGCCCATCACGGCTTCCTCGTCGCTATATGAGGTCAGCATAAGGACTTTGACTTCGGCGTTCTCGTCGCGTATGTCGCGGCAGGCCTCGATCCCGGAGCCGTCGGGCAGCCGGATGTCCATCACCACCACATCGGGGACCGACTCGCGGGCTTTTTCCACGGCTTCGGCGACGGTGCCGGCCTCGGCAACAACAGACAGGTCCTCCTGGCGAGAGATCAGCATGGCCAGTCCCTTGCGGACGATATCGTGGTCGTCGACGATCAGGATCTTCAGTTTGTTGCTGGATGCCATCTAGCTTACCTCGGTATGGCGCTGGCTTCCGTATGTAGTTGCCTGGCTGGCGGCTATAGGTTACACCACTGGCGGCCACGTTGTGGGAACGGGCACTGGGACCTTTATGTCCAGCTTGGCGCCGTTGCCGGGAGAGCTGTCGATGTACAGCACCCCACCCAGGCGCTCCGCCCGGTCTTTGATGTTGGGCAGGCCGTAACCACGGCCCAACTCCGCAGTCTCCAGATCGAAACCGACTCCATCGTCGGTGATCGTCAAACAGATATCGCCGTCGCGGACGGCCAAGGACACCGACACTTGCTTGGCGTGGGCGTATTTCTCGATGTTGGAGAAGGATTCCTGGAGGATATGCCAGATGTTCACGAAATAACGCTCGGGTAAAAGAGACGGGTCCAGGTCCAGATTAACTGTGACGGTGACGCCGGTGCGGTCCTCAAGGTAGCCGACCAGGGAGGCCAGGGCCTCTTCCAAGCGCCTCCCCTGCAGTTCGGTTGGGCGCAGGTCCATGATGTAGCGGCGGATGTCTCCAATGGCTTGGTTCAAGTCGTTGACGACTTCCTCGATCCGAGGCTTGACGCTCTCCGGCTCTTCCGCGGCCCGGCTGGAGATGTCCTCTAGGTTCAGGCCCACGGCGTACATGGACTGGATCACGCCGTCGTGGAGGTCCCGGCCGATGCGGTCGCGCTCGTCGGCCACCGCCAGCCGCTGGGACTGGTCTTGCTGCTGGAGATGGAGGTTGATGTTCTCGATCGCCACCGCCAATTGGCCGGCCAGGGTTTCCAGGGTTTTGACGTCGCTGTCATCGAAGATGTTGGGCTCCGTGCCGTCGACATTGATCACGGCCACCGTTTCGTCTTTGACCATCACGGGGACCGCCAATTCGGCGGCGGTCTCAAACCCGGTTACGGCATGGTAGCGGGAATCCTCGCGCACGTCGTTGCAGAGGGCGGTCTGGCCGGTGCGGGCGACCCAGGCGGCGATCCCCCGGTCGAGGGGCCGGTGGGCGCCCAGGGGAATCTTGCCTTGGACCGATCCGGCCAGGGCACGGAGTTGGATGGCGTTGTTCTCCCGGTCCACCCAGAAGATCTGCACATTCTGGTATTGGAACCCCTCGCGCAGCAGGTCCGCCACCTTTTCCAGCAGCCGGTCCAGATCGAATATGCGGGTCAATTCCCGGCCCATTAGGTTGAGCACATCAAGCTGGGCGGAGCGGCGGGTCTCGGCCTCGAAGAGACGGGCGTTCTCGATGGCCACCGCGGCCTGGGCGGCAAAGAGGGTGACGATATTCTCGTCGTCGTCGGAGAATTCTTCAGCGCCAATCTTGTCGGTTAGGTACAGATTGCCCAGGACCGTCCCCTTGAAGGTGATGGGAACGCCCAGGAAGCTGCGCATGGCGGGGTGGTGGGCGGGGAAGCCGGCCGACTCAGGGTGACGGTTCAGGTCGTGTAGGCGAAGGGATTGTCCCTCCCGAAGCACCACTCCCAGGACGCCCTTACCTTCCGGTGGAGCGCCGATACGGTCCCGGGCGGCTTGGGAGATTCCCGAGGTTATGAACTGGACCAAAGACCCGTCTTCGCCCAGGATGCCCAACGCGCTGTAGGTGGCCGAGACCAATTCCCGGCTGAGATCGGCCACCTGCTGCAGCACCGGGTCCAAGGACAGGTTGGCGGTCAGAGTGCGGATGGCCTCGTGAAGCGCGCTGCCCTTTGCGTCACCCGGGGTGAATGACGGTTCCTGGCTGGGTTCCTGGCCCGATGAACCGTGGCCGTCTTTGGGCGGGTTTGTCATGATCTTGTCAAAACTCTGTGTGAAAAACCTTTACACGGGACATTATAATCAGCGGCCACTTTCATGAAAACCCACGCGGAGGGTGCGGGCTAAAAAATCGCAATATGACCATTGGCCGGGTGGAATTCAGTCCGTTTGGCCCTATGGCGGCTTGGTCCACCAAGATAAAGTCGATGTACGGAGAGGACGACACCCGCGGACCGGTCAGGGCCTGAAGGCCTTGGGGGACGTAACCGTACTCTCCGCCACTCTCGGGCGCCGGGGACGCCCCGGCCGGGCAGAGATTTTGTCCAGGAGGTGAGCATGGTTCTTAAGTTTATCCGAGACCATGCCTGGAAGTTCCCTAGTAGGCCCCCGCTGACCTTGAAATGTGGGGTTGAGCAAGTTTCGGACACCCCTCCGGGGTTTTCCAGGGGTCAGCGGGGGCATCGGGGTCCACAGCCCACACCTTAGTAACTGATTAACAGCCAAATACCTTCATCACCGCTTTCCCAGCCGTTGTTAGGCAGGCGCGGCAGGCGGCACGGCGGACGCGAAGGTGGGCTTATTCGGTCAGATAGACCGAGATGTGCGAGGGTTTGGGGGACGGACAATGTAGATCAAGAGACCAGGCGGCAGAGATGTGTAGCCTGGTCTCTTTGCGAATTAATTTGGTTCGGGAGACGCTCATGGGAACGCTCCAGCTTTTAGAACACATCTCTAATACGGCCGACGGGGTGTTTGCCGTTGACGAGGACCAGCGGATCGTCCACTGGAACGTGGGCGCCGAGATGATTCTGGGATATTCCTCCCAGGATGTTCTGGGACGTTTCTGTTACGACGTTATCAATGGCGTCGACCAATGGTCCGGACAGGTCTGTTATCTGGGCTGCCCAGTCATCGATTGCGCCAAAGGCGGCCGCCCCACTCCCGGCCAGGACGTGAAGGTCAGAGCCAAAGACGGCACGGGCCGGTGGTTGAGCATGGTCCATACCTACATAGACAACCGGCAAGGCAACGACCGGCGCTTGGCCGTGGTGGTGCACATCTTCCGGGACGCCACCGAGGGGATGGAGGCCAAGCACATATTGGAGCGTATCTCGCGGGAAGTGTCGGCCTACGGCAGCCCCGCCGCAGGCCAGGGGCCGGAAGTCCACCACCATGAAGAACTGACCGGCCGGGAGCAACAGGTGGTGACCATGCTGGCCAAAGGCGAGGGCACCAGCGGAATCGCCACGAATTTGATGATCAGCAACGCCACCGCGAGGAACCACATCCAGAATATCTTGGGCAAATTGAACGTGCATACCCGCCTGGAGGCGGTCGCCTACGTGCTGGGTAACCGGGTGATCGATAGGGAATAGGGTCCCAATAGGGCCATTTGATGCAACGGCACTACGATGAATGACGAATCTGCATCTGTCGGCCCGCGCACCCCCGTTCATAGAATGGTCTAAGCACGGGGAACGAGCCGCGTGACACTGGGGGTTGTCTTTTCCCAAAGGAGGCCAGGTCTATGAGATACGCGATCTTTGGACGGGATGAGAAAGGCCGGCGTTGGGGAGGAAGGCTGAAATTCACCCTGGCCGAATGGGTGGCATCCACTGGGCTCTTGTTGATCGCCATCGGGGTGACGATCGCGGTTACGACCTCCACGCCGTTGGCCCTGTTGCCCGGCGTCACTTACGCCGCTGCGGTGGGAATGGCATACATGGTCTACCGGCATTATCTAAAGGTCCGTCAAGATGGCGCCGCGACGGTTGTGGCGGCCAAGGGGGAAGAGGCGGCCCTCTCGGATAGCCACCCGCTCTCGGAAGCGGGATGGGAAGACGAGTTGGCGTTGGATCCGCCGGAGTGGGTCGATCTGCCAGCCACTATATTCAAGGTGGTCGGAGCCCGAGGAATCTGCCCCATGGGCGTCATCCAGGGTGATTACCTGAAAGTGACGACAAATGGTCCGGTTACACCCGGCCTCTGTCCCCAGGCCGAGGCTGTCTTGCACATGGCGGCCGGGGACAACTCTGAGGTCAGGGAATGGTGCTGCCCGGTCTACGATCATCTGCTGGTATTCAAGAAGCTGGACAAGGTTTCTTGATGACCAGCCTCTCCCCCGCTGCCCGTCTCCTGAGACGGCGGGCCGCGCCCCCCCTTCCCGGTCACCGGAATCCCAATACAAGGGTTTCCGGTGATGCATATGCACTACCAAAAATGGTATTCGTGCATCTTCCAGACGCAGGCTTCATTTTTTATAGTTGCCCTATTAGGTACACCAGGGAGGTAAGACGTGAAATTTGGACTGTTCTACCTGTTTAGCGACTTTGGCGACATTCCCCAAGACCAGATATTCAACGAAGTTTTGGAGGAGATCGAGTACGGCGAGGAACTGGGCTTCGACTCGGTGTGGCTGCCCGAGCACCATTTCGCGGTTTACGGGATGTTGGGCAACCCACTGACCATGGCGGCGGCCATTTCCCAGCGGACCCACCAGATGAAGATCGGCACCGCGATAATGGTGCTCCCCTTCCAGCACCCGTTGCGGGTTGCCGAAGACGCAGCCCTAGTGGATGCCCTGAGCGGAGGAAGGTTGATGTTGGGCGTGGGCCGTGGGTATCAGCCTCCCGAGTTCAAGGGGTTCGGCGTGACCCAGGAAGACTCCCGTTCCATGTTCATTGAGTCCTTCGAGATTCTCCGGCGGGCCCTGAGCGGCGAAAAATTCACCTACGAGGGCGCCTACTGGCAGATAAAAGAGCCCACTGAGATATTTCCCAAGCCCGTCCAGAAGCCGTATCCACCGTTCTACATGGCCGCGATAAGCCCGGCCAGCTACGAGCTTGCGGCAAAGTTCGGCATCTCATTGCTCCGGTCGCCCCAGTTCACCGACCTGGGCACGGTGTCGGAGGCTTTCGCCGGGTACCGCAAATTGATGACGGACCAGGGCTTCGACGCCGACGCCATCGACCAGCCCTTCTCCGTCAGAACCTTCGTGGCCCCCACCGATGAAGAGGCAAAGGCCGAGACCAAGCACGTGGTGTGGTTCTATCACCTACTGGCCACGCTTCTGCCCGGCGCGCCTGGCCGGCCGGCCCCGGCAACCGGCTACGAAAACTACCCACGAGACCCCAGCGTGCTGTCCAAGATTACCGTCGAGGACGTGTGGGAGAGGGGCACGGCCTTCGGGTCGCCGGAGCGGGTGATAACGCAGATGAAGCGCTACATGCACGAGGCGGGGGCGACCAGCTTCATGCACCAGATGCGCATCGGAGGCCTGGAACATAAGAAGGTGATGCGCTCCATGGAGCTGTACGCGAAACATGTGATGCCTGCCCTTAGGGAAGAGGAGCCCAAGTTGAAGCCGGCCATTGCGGCCGCTTGATCGCCAGGTCTCCCGAAAATTAGGCGAGCCAGACCGGCAGCAGTCGCTGCCGGTCTGTTTTTGTCGTGACTCGATCAGGTTGCCACGCCTATAATTTGGTTATAGTATTAAAATTGATTCAAAATAGTTTTAAAATCCATTGACATAAAGGCCGCTTGGTAAGTAACGTCAGAGGACGTGAAGTGGTGGAAAAGGTTTCGGTTCACCGGCCCTTTCAAACACAGCGCCACTTGCGAGTTTAGGGTCGAATCCGGCCCGTTACGCTGGCGTGGGGTTGCACCCCGCCCTGGAGGTTGATCATGGTGATCGAGAAAGACTTGGTGGAGAACGTGGCGGTTAAGGCGGTGGCTGAAGAACCGGCCGAGCCTGTCTGCCAGCACCATTGGGTCATCGAGACGGCCAATGGACCGATCAGCTGGGGAGAATGCCAGATCTGCCATGAAGGCAGGGAGTTTAAAAACTCTATCACCGACGCTGACCGCGATTACTGAACCGCGGGTTTATGGAAAGTCTACCGGCGGGCTTCGGTCCGTGAACGGCGATTTTGGGAACAGAACAATGGTTAAGAAGCAGCCAGGCTCACATGCCGGCCTGGCGCGGTGGGAATCCGCCAAAAGAATTCGGAGGGAGATGTGCGGTCCGGCCGGCCTTGGCTGGCGTTGGGCCGACACTGGAGGTAGGGAGACATGAGAGTACTTTGGATCGGTTTTGGACAGGCGGGGGGCAAGATAGCCAATTCCCTGATGGGAATGAACCGCCGTCTCTACAGCGCCATCGCCGTCAACACAGAAGAGGCCGACCTTTCCGGCTTGCGGTACATCCGTGACAAGGTCCTGATCGGGAAATACGCCCTCCGGGGACGCGGCGTGGGCTCTGACATCGACCTGGGAGCCAGCATCGCCGAAAAATCGTTGGCCCAGATGATGGACACCATCGACGCCAAGGTCCGGAAACGGGACCCTGAAGTTATCTGGATCGTGGCCGGCCTGAGCGGCGGAACGGGCGCTGGAGGCGGATTCGTCCTGGCCAACGAACTGAAGAAGGTCTACAAACAAATCCCGGTTTACGGCATTGGCGTTATTCCATCTGTATCTGGAATGCCCAATGAAAAAGAGGCGCTCAACCTTTCCAACACGGTCAAGAGTTTCGAGCTCTGGAACCATTATTTCAACAACATCCTGTTGGTGGACAATCAGCAGTACGAGCAGCCCCACGTGACCCGGGAGTCGGTGGAGAGGATGTACCAACGGGTCAACGAGCATCTGGCCCAGACCCTCACCACTATCCTCACCGCGGGTGAGATTCGCCCTCCGCCCCAGGAGGTGTTCAGTTCTTCAGAGATAAAAGCCACGTTGGGTCTGATCGGCGATGTATCGACCATCGGCTATTGCTCTGAGGAGATCAAGATAAAATCCCATTTCTGGCGTGATGGAATGGACCCCGGTACCCACGAGTTGGAGAACATCATTGAAAGGAGCGTGGAGAAGAGTTCCCTCACCTTCCCGGCTG
Organism: Chloroflexota bacterium; assembly: GCA_022570905.1. Lineage (GTDB taxonomy): Bacteria > Chloroflexota > Dehalococcoidia > Lucifugimonadales > UBA3495 > UBA9611. Next base: position 3,148 of record JACZYV010000101.1, on the reverse strand, counting down.
ATGTGTCGGGTGCCCGGGCGGCGTCGCTCATCGTTCACGGCAGGCCGGAGCACCTGTTCTCCCAGGCGATATCAGTGGGCAGGTCCAGGCTGGAGGCGTTGACCACCGTGGGGAAGGTCCGCTACGGCGACTATCCGGACCGCCGGACCAAGTATCTGTCGGCGATCACGATAATCTCCGGCATCACCGATTTCTCGCGTATGGACCAGATGCGGAAGCGTGTGCAGGAGCTGAACGGTTCCGTGCCGTCGAACCACCACACAGTCACGGATGGCGTGGTGGAGCCTTCGGTCATCTAGGCGCGAACATCCCAAAGGGCAGTGAACGAAAAACCGGCAGGTTTAAGATCCTGCCGGTCTTTTTTTTGTTAGGTTGTAGTTGAGCCACCGCCTAAAGGATCGTAATCCTTCAATGACGTCAAGGGATAATTGCCCCTTCATCAGTTAATCTCGTAGACCGCTGATTAATGACGCTAGGGGATCATCACTAAAGAATGGCCACGGGGTTGACGGGGGAGCCGGTGCCGCCCACCACCCGCAGGGGGTTAACGGTGAGCAGGAACTCGTAGCGGCCCTCTTCAGCGCAGGCTTCCGCCAGGGGCTGCAGCAGCGCATTGTCCAGCAGGCCGATGCCGTAGGCGAAGATGGAACCGTGGACCGACCAAGGCAAGTCGTAGCCGTTGGGAGTGAAGTCCATCATGTCCCAGACCAGCAAGCAGCAATCCGACTCCCGGATGAATTTGAGGCAGGAAGCGTGGAGACCGGGGCGGTCCGGGGGGTCGCTGCCTGGGGCGGCGGTGGTGCCCCAAAGGGGGTTGCCGTCTTGGTTCCACTTTTCCCGCCCGCTGTAAACAACTAATGCGTCGCCCGGCTCCATGGTAACGCCCTGCTCTTTGGCGATGTCCTCCAATTCCCAACCGTGGACCGGCTTATCCATGGTCACGTAGGGCTCGCCCCGGTGCTTGGGCACGTCCAGCAAAACGCCTCGGGTTATAATTCCCTCTTTCCAGTGGTCAACGGACCCCCAAGTTGCGCCGTCCATATCGGCCGAATCGTCGGGGTGGCGGCCATTCCACATGCCGTCCTCGTTCCAAACGTGGCAAAGGGCGTCCAAGTGGGTGGTGGCCGTGCCGTGGTAGGAGATGCCGTAGAAGTCTCCGTAGTAGCCAGCGTTCTCCCCTCTGGCCACCCGTTTCATGAAATGAAGGGCCGGCGTCGGGTTGTTGGGCGCCGGGGTCTTGGGGAACTCCCGGCTCAGGCATACCGCCCGGCCCGATTTTACCGATCTGGCTGCCGCAAGCCGTTTTTCGGGCGTCACCATGTTCACGGCGCCGACCTGATCGTCGTCGCCCCAGCGGCCCCAGTTGCGGTCTTCTTTCAAATAGGCCAGGACTTCATCCTTGGTGGGGACTCTGCGTTCCATATTTTCTCCTTTGTATGGGGGTTATATGACAGAGGATGGGCGGTGTTGCTAAGTTTTGACCCGCCAAGGCAGAAACTTGAACACAAAATTAGCGGGCCTCTAGCCCGACACAATAGCAGACCAAGGGCCGCTGCGCAAAAAGCGACTAGGTAACGCAGGGATAGGCAAGGCGGCTCAGGACCAACGAACTTGGAAAAGCGCCTGGCAGTTTAGTGAGGTGAGCGGTCCGTATTTTCTAACCGGCGGACTTCTGCATGCAGTTAAAAAATCGGTCCATCATCATTTTGCCAACGCTGCCCATCATTCGCTGGCCGACCCGCATTATCGGTCCTCCAGCCTGAGAATCGGCATCCACCGTTACGGTGGTCTTGCCATTTATCTCTTCCAGAGTGATCAACGCGTCGCCATTCACGAACCCGGTAGCGCCGGTGCCTTGAACGACGAGACGAAAGGAGCGGTTTTGCACTTGGTCTTGCATGGAAATCTTGGCGTGGTATTTACCACGTATAGGACCGACCCCCACCGTCAAATCTGCCTCGTAGACGTTGTTGCCTTGGTGCTTCAGGCCTTCGCAGCCGGGAATGCACTGCTCCAGGGATTTGGGGTCGGTCAATGCAGCCCAGACCTTGGCGGCGTTGGCGTCGAATTGGTATGTGCCGGTAAGTTTCATAGTTTTGGCCTACAATCTTTTGTCCGCCAGAAGCAGAAGCTCCAAAAGCACTTGAGCGCCGTTGGCGCAATCTTCGGGCGTGGAATATTCCTGCGGTGCGTGGCTAATGCCATCGGTACTGGGAACAAAGACCATGGCCATCTTGGTGATAGAGGCGATGGCTTGGGCGTCATGACCGGCTCCACTGGGGACTCGCATATAGGCCAAGCCGGCGCTGTTGGAAGCAGCTTCCACCAAGTCTTGCATTTCGTTTTCGATGGGTACCGAGTTGGTAAACCGGTGGCGGTAGATTTCCATCTGGACCCCGTCTTCTTGGCTGATCTGGGCTGCGGCGCGCCGCAACTCTTCCTCGGTAGCGGACAAGGCATCCATGTTTAAGTCTCGAAACTCAAGGCCAATCTTGACGCTTCCCGGAACCACGTTCACGGCGTTGGGATGGGCTTCAATGCTGCCCACCGTGGCCACCCGGCAGGTCTCCGACTCCGCCGCCAGCTTATTTATGGCCAGCACCAGTTTGGATGCGCTTACCAGAGCGTCGTGGCGATGGGACATGGGTGTGGTGCCGGCGTGGTTGGCGGTGCCTATTATCTCGACATCAAACATTGCCCGGCCGGTGATGCCCGTAACCACGCCGATGGGGGTTCCGGACTGATGCAGGTAGGGTCCTTGCTCGATGTGCAGTTCGAAGTAGGCGGCCAACTCGTCCGGTCGGCGGGCCGCATCGGCGGCCCGGGGCCAATCGCCGCCTATGTCGGCCATTCGTGTGGTCAGAGTAACGCCCTCGTCATCTACCGGGTCTTGGTCTTCCGGCTCCAGAAGTCCCGCCATGGCCCGGCTGCCGATCAACCAGCGGTGAAAGCGGGTGCCCTCTTCGTTGGTGAAAACCAGGGTTTCCACGGGGTGCCGGAGGGTGATGTTGTTGTCAGTGAGCGTTTGGACGCATTCCACGGCCCCCATAACTCCCAGAGCGCCGTCGTATTTGCCGCCAGCGGGCACCGTGTCGGTGTGGGAACCCATGGCGATTGCCGAGAGTCCGGGCACGGATCCAGCCCTGAA
>JACZYV010000100.1:0-11459 GCA_022570905.1 Chloroflexota bacterium | reverse complement strand
CTCAACGGGATGAGGAGAGGGAATTACGCATTCACATGGCCGGTCTCCCTTCCTCTATCCTCCATGGGTCCGGCCTTAATCGCAACTCCCACCGGCCGATGGGTCCGCTCTGCGTCATTAATCCGCAACCCGCGTCCACAACCTGGCAGTCAAGCCTGCAATAGCTGGTAGATACGGAATCGGCAATCTGCCCTTGAAGATAATCAGGGCCTATCTTAATCTCGAAATATGATCAAACAGATATTTCCGTTGATAGCCTTGGCGGCGACCGCATTTTTGATCGCCGCTTGCGGGGGAGCATCCAAGCCTGGCGTAGCTAACATCGGCGCTCGATCCAGCCCGGCCAGCGGTGAAACTCCGGTGCCCACCGTCCGCTTGATAACCGCCGTGACCAATGCGGCTCCGACGATTGCCGCCGTGACCAGCACGCCGGTAGCGTCGGCCACCGGCGGCCGGTCCGGTCCCAGCGGCGCTGCAACGCCATCGCCCACCATTGCGCCCACCGTTTCGCCCACGGCGGCAAAGACCGTCACGCCAGAGGCGTCAACCGGTCCCGGCGTCGGCGCCACCGCGGAGGTCAAACCCGCCAGCACCGTCACGCCGGCTGGGCCGGTGGAAGTCCCTCCGACGCTGTTGGCCCAGGCTTTGGACTCCCCAGGGTTGATGTGGTGCCTGTCCGACAAGGTGGGCATGGAGACCCTGATCGAACTGGAAGACCGCTCGCCGACCAGTCAAGAGAATTGGCAGATACGCTCCTGCCTCTCAGACACGCGGGAGATAGCCGCCTGGAACGCCGAATGGCCGAAGCGGATTGACGCCGCCTTCTCGCCAACGGAATGCGGCCCCCCCGGGGCAACAAGTTTCCCAGCTTCCTATTACCAGGGGCCATTCATCGACACCCACTTTCACCTGCCTCAGCTTCCAGATCATACTGTTTCGGGGCCGGTGGATGACGGCTATGTTCAGGCCAGAGGAGCCGAATCGGATAAATACGACACGATCCCTGAAGAGCAGCGGCCCCTGATGGGGACGAGCGTGACCGTCGGCAAAGCAGCTTGTACTCTTCAGAACGAGGGGACTATCAAGGCATTTACATTCTTCCCGGCGTTCCCGGAGGTTACCACCCCTGCGATCGACGTCGCCTACCGGACCGTCGAAAAATATCCGTCACTATTCGTGCCGTTCCTACAAGCCTCTGCAAACGGAGCAACCACCTTGGCCGGCGAGTCGCTCGAGGTGATGCTGGGAGTTCGCCCGAATCTGTTCTTCGGATTCGGCGAAGTCGGATCTTCTCCCACCGAGTCCGACAATCCTGCCCCAGATTCCGAGATCTACACCGGGGATTGGGAAGTGGTGAGAGATCACGGCTTAGCGGTTTGGTACCACCCTGGAGAAGGCCATATCGAGAGCCTTGAGCGGGCAATCCAAGATTTCCCCGAGGTGACATTCATCGTTCACGGCGATGTCATTCGGCCCTACATCGACGGCATCTTGGATCGGAACCCCAACGTCTATTTCACCTACAACGACATCTTCGACGATCTAATTCCCACCTTTCGGTTCGGCGAAAAGGAAGTCTTCGTATCGGATATGAGGAACGATTGGGACCGGTTACTGGACGCGGCTTATGCGATGTACGGATCATTGATCGAGAATCATCCCGACCGCTACATGTGGGGAACTGACCGGGGAGATATAGTGTGGCAGTATGACGAAGACATAGGACAGTTGTTAACCGAATATGCCCGCGCCTTCATCGGCAGATTCGACCCAGAGATCCAGGAAATGATAGCCTACAAGAACGCCGAACGCCTGATTGGCGACTACGGCAATCCCTAGCAGATCGGCAATCTAGCCAAATTTAGAGATCCAAAAGACCGCTGTCCATATGAACCGGACAGCGGTCTTTTGTTATCAACTGAGGAAACTTGTGGTCCACCTGGCGTAGTCGGCCTTGCGGGTGAACTGGTCCATCTGCTCCGTGGTGGCCAACTGGGGGCGCAGGTCGGCGGGGGGCACGCCGTCGCGCAGGGCTTTCAGCGTATCGTAGACCGCCTTGACGGAGGCCGCGAAAGGCAGGTGCCCCTGCAAGGCGACCCTGACCCCCACCGAGCCCAGATAGTCCCGGTCGGCCAGTTCGCCGGTGGTGCCGCCCAGGAGCAGCGGGATGGACAGGGCGTCGCTGACGGCCTCGACCTCGGCCTTGGTGGAGGCGCCGGCCAGGAATATGGCGTCCACGCCGGCCTGTTCGTAGGCCTTGGCCCGCTTGATCGTGTCGGCCAGGTCGGTTATCCGCAGCGCGCTGGTGCGTCCGGCCACCACCATGTTGGGGTCGCGCCGCGCCGCCAATGCCGCCTTCATCTTGCCCACGCCCTCGTCGATGGGCAACACGGCGTCTGGGCCGCCGCCGAAGGTCCGGGGCAGAACGGTGTCCTCGATGGTCAGCGCCGCCACCCCGGCGGTCTCCAACTCCTCCACCGTCCGCATCACATTCAGGGCGTTGCCGTACCCGTGGTCGGCGTCCACCATCAGGCTCAGGTCGCCGGCGCGGCAGATGCGGTGGATCTGTTGGGCGAATTCAGTGAGCGTTAAAACGATCAGGTCAGGCGCCCCCAGCACGGTCCCCGACGCGATGGAGCCGGCGAACATGCCGACCTCGAATCCCAGGTCCTCGGCGATACGCGCCGAGATGGGGTCGAACACCGATCCGGGGTAAACGCACTTGTCACCGGCCAGTATGCCCCGGTATCTTTCTCTTCTCGTGGTAAAGTCCATTGCACAACCTTTCTGGTTTCGAAGTTATCTCCTGGCCCGAGCGCGCCCGCCTGGCGGGCAGGCGTGATCTGGAGAGACGGAAATTCCGGCCCATTCTAACATAGCCCAGTTGGAGCGCCCGTGACCGAGGAGACCACCATCCTAGGCGTGGACTTCAGCGGCGCCAAAGCCGATAAAAACACCTGGGTGACCCGGGGAGTTCTCAGCGGCGGCGTCCTCACGCTGGAATACTGCCAGCCCACTCCCCGCGCCGGGTTGGCGGACCTGTTGGCGTCCCTGCCGCCCGGCACGGTGGCCGCCCTGGACTTTCCCTTCTCCGTTCCGGAAGTTTTCGCCGGCCAGTGGCTGCCCGGGGCCGAAACCATGCCCCAGCTCTGGGAAGCCGCCGCCGCCATGGAATTTGAAGAATTCATGTCCCTGCGGGACAGCTTTGTGGCCGAACACGGCGAGCCCCTGCGCCGGGGGGACCTCTATTTCCCCGAGTGCTACTCATGCCTCCACAAGACCAATCCCAACATGGTGCCCATGACCTTCCGGGGCATGCAGATGCTGGACGGCCTGTGGCGCGCGGGTTGCCGGGTGCCGCCCCTTCCTGACCAGGGACGCACCGGACCCGTGTTGCTGGAGTCCATGCCCGGCGCGGCCCTCCGGGCCTTCGGCCTGCCCTTCAAGGGATATAAGAAGGGGCAGGAATCGTTCAAGCTGCGGCGGAAGATACTGGACGGTCTGGAAACCAGTTCCGGAGTTACGCTGTCCAACCTGGACCGCTTCAATGACTGTTGCATCGGGAATGACGACTGCCTGGACTCGGTGGTGGCGGCGGTGGCCGCCTGTCTCTGGTCCAAAGACCAGGACCTGTTCCGGCTGCCTCAGGACGGGCCCGGCGATACCACCCGGCGCGGCGGGACTCCCAGTCCAGATGGCAACGAACTGAACCTGGCCCGGCTGGAAGGTTGGCTCTACGCCCCTGTGTTCCTGGATCAAGCAACCCAGCCGCGCGGCTGAGTCCGGCCGGACGTTGCCCAAACCCGTCCCAGGTATTAGAGTGTGTGCCGATGCCGGACACCGGGCGGCCCGCCGATCCCGGCGTCACCTCAGCGATACCCCTGACCGAATGATTCGATTCCACAAAACGGAGACAAGACATGGGCATCTACCGAATGTACACCGGCGACGACGGCCAGACCCACATCGAGGAAACCAGCTTGGCCTCCCACCCTGAACTGGCCGAGGCAGTCAAGGCAACAACCATAACCTTCCGGGAGAATGAGCCCGGCCGCTTCATCGACTGGCACCCGGCCCCGCGCCGCCAGTACGTGATCTGCATCTCCGGACAGATCGAGATCGGCCTGGGCGACGGCTCCAAACACCTGTTCGGCCCCGGCGACGCCCGCTTGGTGGAGGACACCACCGGCCAGGGCCACACCACCCTTACCGCGGGAACGGTCCCCGGTATCACCTGCACCATACCGCTGGCGGACTGAGTCAAGGCTCGCGCCTTCGGCGTATGCCGGTGATCAGCCGTCATTCCGGGCACAGAAACTCCGGACGCGGAATATCAACTAAATCAAAAAGAAGGTTCTTGAAATGCAGATCGTTCGAGTATATTCGGGAGACGACGGCGAGTCCCATTTCGAAGATGTCACCCCCGAGGAGATGGTGTCCATCGCCAAGCGGCTGGGCGAGGGAGATATCCAACTGAACGCCCGCCAATCCCCGTCTTTCTCCGACTTCCACACCGCCCCCCGGCGGCAGTATGTGTTGCACCTGCAGGGAACAGGGGAGTACGAGACCGCCGACGGCTCAAAACGGCGATTGGGCCCCGGAGACATCCTGGTGGCCGAGGACCTGACCGGCCACGGCCATATCGCCCGAGGGCTGGGCGAAGGCCAACGCTATATCCTGGCCGTGCCCCTGGCCGCCGGCTAAGCCGGACCTATCGCCTTACGGCATTTTGCAGCAATCAACCTGAATTCCAAGCACAACGATTCGATAAATTTCTAGCGAAGGAGTCAGACATGAAAATCATACGAGTATATTCCGGAGATGACGGCGAGTCCCACTTTGAGGATGTCACCCCCGAAGAGATGACCAAGATCGTCAACCGCGTCGGCGCCGGCGACATCACCCTGGGCCTGCGCCCGTCCCCGTCGTTCTCCGACTATCACAACGCCCCCCGGCGGCAATACGTGGTCAACCTGTCGGGCACGGCCGAGTTCGAGTGCGCCGATGGGAGCAAGGTCCAGATGGAACCGGGAGACATCCTGGTGGCCGAGGACCTGGAAGGCCACGGTCACATCGCCCGCAGCCTGGGCGACACCCCCCGGGCCTCCCTGGCCGTCCCCCTGGCCGACCCCAGCTAACCTTCCACCGAACGAAGACCAAAGGGGTCTCGCCAGTCGGCGAGGCCCCTTTTAATAGGCCCCTTTCAACAGATCAGACAGATGCAGCAACCCCTGCTGGCGCCGGGCATTGGCGACGGCGCCGCGCCATTCCACCGGCAGCAGTTGGACGGTCATCTCCCGGGTTATCTCGTTTTCCGCCAGCTTCGGAAGTTCCCGGTAAATGACTTCTTCGGCCCCCGGCGTCCCAAGACGGGATTGAGACTCATCCCAAGCATGCATGAAGGGCAGTACCGCGTTTACCGCCAGGTCCATCGCCCGCCCCCGTCCCACATAGGCCGGGCCGGTCTCGGCGCGGGCGCGGAGCGACCCGGTCAGTTCGGATGGGCTGCGTTTCTCGACCACTTCACGCAGCCCCGCCGCCAGGCCCGGCTCCAGAAAACGGTCCAGAAGCATGGCCGCGCCCATGATCCGCCGCCGGGGATGATTGGCGGGCCGGACCCGAAAAAGCCGCCACTCCCCGTGGTCCATGGCCGGGCCGAAGCCCTTGGGCCCCGGTCTTCCGGCGCGGCCGGAGGGGCATTCCGGACCAGAAGCGTTCAGGCCCGAACGGGCGCTCAGCCAACCAGCGATGGCCGAAAGCCGCTCCCCCGGAGGAAGCCGCAAGGCGGCCTTTGCCAGTGCCCCGTACGGGGCCCGCGTCGCCAGCTCGAAGAAGGGCCGGCGGTTGCTGCCGTAGCCCAGCCCCTCCATCAGGGCCTGGTACAACGCCTGGTCGGGCCCATCAGCCTGGATACACGTCAAGAGCCAGCGGGCCTTGGATTTAAACCGCTGGTCGCCGGCCCGGTCCAAGGCCATCTCGGCCTCGCCCAATGTTTCCGGCCGGGGAAAGCCCCTGCGGGACAGGACCCGCCAGAGGTCGAACAGGGGTTCCCCGTCCCGGCCTTCTATCGGGCCTTCCGTTGTAACCTCTGTCAGCAGCGCACTCAGATCGACCACCGGGGCCACGGACCCGCTCTGCAGCCGGGTCTCCTCCGAGTGCACCTCCAGCGCCCCGTGGATCACCACGCCGTTATAGTTGGGGTCTCCGCCGTGCCCATGGGAGTCCCAGTCCCGTTGCCGTATGTGCAGTTCCACGTCGCCCCGGACGAATCCGACGCCTTCCACTTCCAGCAGGGCGTCCCGGAAGTCCGGTCCGGCGGTGACGCCGGACCGGCCCGGATAGACCACCCTTACCCGCTTGCCGGCTTCGGTGCGCAGGCCCGTCTGCCGGGCCGCCCGTTCCTTCCAGAACTTGGCCAACAACCGCTCGGGGATCTTCTTTTCCCCATCTTCGGCCACTGCGCGCCGAGGCGGCGAAATCGGCCCTGCCGGGTAAGCAATCATCGCTCTTGAATCTCTAGATATATTACCGACACGATAATATATCTTACCAAATACAAGGACACTGACACCCGCCACAAAATGGTAAGCCAATGGCAGGATACCGCCGCCTCCGCTAGAATGACAGTCGGCCCGCACCCGAAAATTTCCCGAGGATCACCAGAGGATCAAATGTCCACCGACCGTCCTGACGGCCCGCTCACGCTGACCTATTACGGCCACTGCGCCTTTCAATGGCGGACGGAGGCCGGCCTCAGGGTGTTGGCCGACCCCTACCGCAACATATCCGAGCGTTATTGGTTCACCCGGCTGTTTCCCGACGTGGAGTGTGACCTGGGCCTGATCACCCACGCCCATTTCGACCATGACGCCGCCGAACGCCTGCCAGAGGGGGCTTCTTTGATCCGGATGCCTGGGGAGTTCGCCAACCTGGACCTGAGCGTCCGGGGCGTGTTGGACCTGCACTCAGGGGCGTCGCGGCTCCGTGATTTCCCAAACGTCATGTTCCGCCTGGAGACGGGCGGCGTCCGCTTCCTGCACCTGGGCGACAACCGGGCCGACTGGCCGGCGGACGTGGCCCGCGCCATCGGAGAGATCGACGTGCTGCTGGTGACCGTTGACGACTCCAAACATCTTCTGAGCTACCAAGAAGTGGATTCTCTCATCCAGCGGCTGGAACCCAGAGTCGTGATTCCCATGCATTATCAGATACCGGGATTGATGGCCGATGACACCGGGTTGGAGCCTCCGGAGGGCTGGCTGGCCACCCAACCCAGGGTCAAGCGCCTGGACGGCGAGAGCGCCGTGTTCTCGCCCCAGGACCTGCCGTCCCAGACCGAGGTCTGGCTCTTCCAGCCGTCGCCGGCGTCCTTCGCCAGTCCGCCGGTACAAAGGTAATACTGCGGCGGATATGAGATTGTTTAGCGAGAAGCCCTATTACGGATGGTTCGTCGTGGCGGGCTGCGTCCTGGTGTCCTTCGGGGTGGCCGGCGGCCAGTTCTCCTTCGGGGTGTTCCTGAAGCCCATGACCGAGGAGTTCGGTTGGAGCCGGGCCTCGCTGTCCCTGGCCTTCGCCCTGACCTTCATGATCTCGGGGCTGCTGCGGCCGCTGGCGGGCTATCTGTCCGACCGGTACAGTCCGAAGGCCGCCGTCCTTTCCGGCGTCATGGTCATGGGGACGATACTGCTGTTGATCCCCTTCATCAACAACCTGGCCCAGCTTTACGCCCTGTTCGCCATCATGAGCATCGGGATCACCCTGGGCACCGGCCCCATCCTGACCAAGATCGTCAGCGGCTGGTTCCACACCAGAAGGGGGCTGACACTGGGACTGGTCAGCGGCGCCGGTTCGTTCGGTGCGATGATCCTGGTGCCGGCCGCATCCTTATTCCTGGTGCTGTTCGACTGGAAGGAAGCCTATTGGTTCCTGGCCCTGCTGTTGCTGCTCCTGGTCTTGCCCGGTGGATTCTTGCTGCTCAAGAACCGGCCCCAAGACATCGGTCTGGAACCTTTTGGCGCGCTGAATGGTGGGGGAGGGCTGGGGCGCGGCGCCGCCGCTGAGTCCGGCCCGGAGCCCGGCCTGGAGAAATTATTGGGCCGGGACGCCACATTCCGGGAAGCGCTGCGCACCCCGTTGTTCCGCAGACTCACCTTGGGGTACTTCGTTTGAGGCTACTCCATGAGCTTCGTGAACGCTCACTTCATCACCTATGTTCAAGACCTGGGCTACCAACAGATGGTTGCCGCCGGGGCCTTCAGCCTCATCGGGGCGGCGGCCATCATCGGAGCGTTGCTATTGGGGCACCTGTCGGACCAGCACGGCCGCCGCAAGCTGCTCAGCTTCTCCTATAACCTGCGTGCCTTGGGATTCATATTGGTGTTGCTGTCCATGGGCATACCCTTCCTGAACATACCTGCCCTGGGCATACCCGCGTTGCTGGTGGGCATCATCCTGGTGGGGTTCTCTTGGAACGCCACGGTCTCCATCACCGCGGCCTACACCTCCGACCGCTTCGGGTTGTCCCAGTTGGGGACCATCTACGGCGCCATGTTTGCCGTGATGCCGCTGGGGTCCGGCCTTGGCGCGTATCTGGGAGGGCTGCTTTATGACGCTCAGGGCACCTACGCCATCGCCATCTGGTCCAACATCGCGCTCTTGCTTTTGGCCACGGGGGCCGTTTTCTCCATCAAAGAACAGCGGCTGCCCGGCGCCGGTGTGGCGGCGGCCCATTAGCGCACCGCAGCCCCATGTCATCCGAACGGTCCCGCTAGTCCACGGCGTATTTCTCCCCCAGGGCCGTTTCCCAACGGAGATAGTGCATCATATCGGCGAAGTTGCGCTCCGGTCCCGAGACCACCACGTCCGTCGGGGGGCGCATCACACCCGACAGGCCCTGTTCCACCGCCAGCCCGGCCTGACGCCAGGCGGCCATGCCGCCCTCCAAGACCGACACGTTCCGGTAGCCCAATCCCTTGAGCGCCGCCCCGGCAAAGGCGGCGTTCTGGCCGTTGTTGCAAGTGACTGCGATCGACGCGGCTTTGTCGGGAGCGATATCGGAAATTTGCAGTTCCAGAGAACCTCGGGGAGCCCAACGGGCGCCGGGGACGTGGCCGTTGGAGAAATCCGAACTGGTCTCAACGAATATGATCGAGGCAGGCCGGTCCGCGTCCAGTTCCTGGGGCGACAGCAGCTTGACCTGGCCGCGGGCTTCTTCCAGACCCGTGGGCGATACGCCACCGGAGCCAGTCTCCAACGGGCGGCCGCTGCTGGCCCAGGCGGTGGTCCCGCCGTCGACGGCGTAGACCTCCTCAAAACCGAACTGCCGGTACCAAGAGGCGATGAACGTGGCCCGGGCCCTGCCGTCACAGCAGAAGATCACCGGGCAATTCTTCACCACCAGGACATCGTCGGACCGCTGGACCACCTGTCCGCCGGGGAACCAGCGGAAGCCCGGGATATGGCCCGCGGCATATTCTTCGGCCGTGCGCACATCCACGAAATAGCAGGTCCTCTGTTCCCGTTCGTCCAGCATAGACTGCACGGTCCCCACATCCAGGTAGCGCACGCCGTCTTCCTCGGCCAACCGTGCGGCATAGTCCTCGGCGGCGGCCAGTCCCTGGGATGACGGCTCCGGCAGGTCCAGCCGGTCGCCGCCGGTCTCCAGTTCGTAGCCGGCCAAGAGCCATCCCGACGTTCCATTCTTCAGGCCGTAGATGTTGGTCAGACCCATGCGTTGCAGCACCCGGGTGCCGATGACGCTGCGGGTGCGTCCGGCGCAGTTGATAATGATCGTCGTGTCCTCGTCCAGGTCCTTGGTGATGTCGGTGACGCGCAGGGCCAGCTCTCCGCCGGGCACGCTGCGCCCGCCGGGTATGCAGAAACGCTGGTACTCCTCGGGCGTGCGGGTGTCCAGGATCACCAGCTTGTCGCCCCGCTCTATGCGTTCGTGCAGTTCGGTGGCCTCGATCTCAGGAACGTGGTGCTCGACCTCCATCCTTTCTCCGAAGTCCTTGCTGATCACGTTGCTGCCCCACTCGGTGGGATATCCTTCAGTCGACCACTGGTTGATGCCCCGGTCCAGGACCGAGACGTTGCTATAGCCCATATGCGCCAAGGTCGCCGCGGCCAGGGCCGCCCGGCGGCCGTCATCGTCGCAAATAACTAGTTGCTCGCCCTTTACCGGCGCCGAGACATCCATCCTGAATTCCAGTTCCCTTCGGGGGATCAGGCTCGAATCGGCGATGTGCGAACTGTTGTATTCGCCCGCTTCCCGAACGTCTATCAGAGCGAACCTGGACTTTCCCTGCAACAATGTGCTTAGGTCCTTGGCGGAAATCGTATTAACCATTAATACCTTCCTTTCCATTGCATGTTCCGGGCATGTTCCGGGCATGTTCCGGGCCTTTCGGTGATCCGGCCTGGCGCACCGTCCTGGCTTGCGGGCATTCAGATCGATTCAGGGGGTATTCTCCTAGCCTCCCCCCAAACAAGCCTGAGCGGTTATGTCATGCGACGGGAGTGTAGTCACGAGGGTCATGGCTGTCAACGGCGGTACAACCGCGATTCCCTCGGGCGGGTTTGGCGGGTTTGCTAGAATGGCGTCGCACTCTCATATCCCTTCAGGATTTTTTATAACCATGGACGACTATTCGGTCGCGGTGGACGTGGGTGGAACCTTCACCGACATCGTGCTTCGCAACCTGGCCACCAACGAACAACGGGTGCACAAGACCCCATCCACGCCCGAGGACCCCAGCACTGGATTTCTGACCGGACTCCGTGAGATTTTGGCGGCTAACTCGGTCGAGGCGTCCCAGGTCAAGCACGTTTTCCATGGCACCACCATCGCCACCAACGCCATCCTTGAGAGCAAAGGCTCGCCCGTGGGGCTCCTGGTCTCCGACGGCTTCAAATTCGTGCTGGAGATCGGCCGCCACGGGACGCCGCGGCTGGTGAACCCCAACTCCTGGGTCAAACCGGACCGGCCGGTCCGCCCACGGGACATCATCGAGGTGCCGGAGAGGATGGATTTCAAGGGGGAGGTGCTGGCGCCGCTGGACGAGGAAGCCGTCCGCGCCGCCGCCCGCAGATTCCGGGCCGGCGAGATAACCTCCATCGCCGTTTCCTTCATCCATTCCTACGCCAACCCGGACCACGAGAACCGGGCCAGGGAACTGATCTTGGAGGAATACCCCAACGCCCAGGTCTCCATATCGTCCGAGGTGCTGGCCGTGTTCCGCGAGTACGAACGGACCATCACCACCGTGTTGAACGCCTACGTCATGCCCCTGGTGAGCAGCTACATCGGCAGCTTGGAAAGCTCTCTGCGCGCCAATGGCATCGATGCGTCGTTCTCCATCATGAAGTCCAACGGCGGCATGATCGGGGCCGGCGCCGCCGTCCGGCAGCCGGTGCACACCGCCCTTTCCGGCCCCGCCGCCGGGGTCATGGCCGCCCTG
>JACZYV010000223.1:0-3016 GCA_022570905.1 Chloroflexota bacterium | reverse complement strand
GCCATGGTTACGATGGGCAGTATCCCGGCGACCAACATGCCGTCCAGCAGGATGTTGGTGAAAGGCCGGTTGAAGGAGGCGTCGCCCGATTCCGTAAAATGGACGATGACCGCCAACCCCACCGGCAAGGCCGCCAGCAACAGGATGAGAGAGACCCGCCAGCGGCCCGTCAATTGGCGTATGGACAGCCCGAATATCGCGCCCATCTAGCGGTCCACCACGTAACTAAAGATACTTTCAAGGGAATCGTCCAGGGGCTCCACGCGCATCAGACGTATGCCCTGCTCCTGGGCCAGCCGGGGGATGGACCGCTGCAGCGCCGTGACGTTCCGGCTCAGCACGGTCAGTTCGCCGTCCTCGCCGATGCTCACGGAATCGATTTCATCGGTCCCGGCCAACGCGGACGCCATCTTACGCGGCGAGTCGGTAACCACCCGGACCCGGTACGCTTGTTCATCCAACTTCTCCCGGATGGCCCGGAAGTCGCCGGCCGCGGCCAATTTGCCGCTGACCATCAGCAGTATGGTGGAGGCCAGGGTCTCGACTTCCTCCAGAATGTGGGAGGAGATGAGGATGGTCCGGCCCTGTTCCGCGAGATTGGTCATGGTGTCATGAAAATCCAACCGTTGGCGCGGGTCGGTGCCGTTCAGGGGCTCATCCAGGACCAACACCTGGGGGTCGTGCACCAGCGCCGCCGCCAGCCGCATGCGTTGCCGCATGCCCCGGGAATAGTCGCCAAGCTTCCGGTGTTGGGCATCTTCCAGGCCGACCAGTCCGATGGCCCGGTCCACCGGTGCCGTGATGGGGCTCAACCCATGCAACCGGGCGGCTAATTCGACGAACTCCCGGCCCGTATAGAACCCGTAGACAGCCTCGTGCTCGGACATCACCCCAATATCCCGGTAGAGTTCCGGGTTGTTTCGCGTCTGCTGCCCCAGGACGGTCACCTCGCCCTCCGAGCAAGCTGCTTTGCCGGTGATCAGATGGAGGATGGTGGATTTCCCGGCCCCGTTGGGCCCCAACAGGCCGGTGATTCCCGGCCGGACTTGAAAGCTGACGTCGTTGACGGCCACCACGCTGCCGAACCACTTTGAAACGCTCTTTACCTCAATGACCGGCTCTTGGGACCCGTTCATACCGTGATCTTCTGGTAACGCCACCACAGGGCGAAAGCCAGACCCCCGGTCAAGAGGACGAACCAACCTATGGGTACGATCCTCGGCAGTTCGGCGGTGAGCCGGGATTGCTGCCCCTCAGCCTCAACACCGAATATCATGTCGTTGATGTTGGTCGGGACCCGGCTGATGGAAACCAGTCCCAACCACTTGGCTGCGTCGCCGGTTATCGGCTCGCATTCTGATCCCCGGTCCCGGTCGTGGCGCTCATCGCATCCCGTAAGGATGCCACCGGCCGCTGTTGAAATGACGAAGAGACCGATCACGAACGCCGCCGCGAATGCCCGGCGGTCGGTGAAAGCCGACACGGCCAGAGGCAGTGTGGTTATGAAGGCCGCCAGCAGGAATCCAGCGGCTAAGATGCGAGGGATATCCAGCCAATTGTCCCGGAGGTACTCCAAAGGATCGGCCGCCGAAAGGACCAGGCTGACCAATAGAACGATCTGCCCTGAATACACCAAAATCAGGGTGATGGCGAAGAAGGCCAGCCAACGGGCCGCAAGATAATCCGTGATGCTAAGCGGCCTCACGAGATAGAGGCTGATCACGCCATTGCGCCGGTCCGGGCACAGAAGCTCGGGAGCGATTATGGCGGCGAAGATCAGTAGGACGATGGATATCACTTCGTAGTAATCGTCATGGCCCGGGACGTCCACCAGATTGTTGGTGATGGAGGTGATTATCGCCATCACCACCGCCGGCGTCATGACGGCCCCAAACAGGAGGAAAGGGAGCACTTTGGCCCCGGGACCGCGACCGAGGCCCAGCGTGGTCCGGAATCCGTCGATGAATACTGCCTTCCGTGCCCGCATCCGCCCCTCGCGTGGGCCGTCGTAGTGCTGGTATCCCAGGTCGAAGAGTTCGCCTGTCCGTTGGGTCATCCCTATCTTCTCCGGAAGATATCGGTCAACTGATGCCGGCGGGGTGACATCCTGCGCAAACGTGAGTTGGTCTCCACCAGAGCGTCCCGGATGGCGTCGTACTGCTCATCGTTATCCAGTTCCACCGCCAGGGACACTCCATCAACCACGGCGTTAACCCCCCGGCCGGCCAGGGCGGTGATCAACTCCTCGGGGTTGCCGTCCACATCGATCAAGATGGTTTCCGTTTCGCGGGTGAATTGGGCCACTGCCCCTTGCTCGGTGACGCGGCCGGCCTCCAGCACGATGATCCGGTCGCAGGTGCTCTCCACGTCGCCCATGAGATGGGAGGACAGGATGATGCTGATGCCAAACTCGTGGCCGGTGCGCCGGATCAGCCGCAGCATCTCTTCACGGCCTCCGGGGTCGAGACCGGCCGTCGGTTCATCCAATAGGACCACCACCGGGTCGTGGGCCAATGACTGGGCCAGCTTCACCCGCTGTTTCATGCCCGTTGAGTATTGCCCGATGGGCCGGTAGCGTTCTTCTTCCAGGCCGACGTGGCGCAGTATGTCCGCCGCGCGGGTCCTGGCCTGAGCGGGAGGGATGCCGCTGACCTGGACCATGTGGGTGAGAAACTCGGCGGCGGTGATGGCGGTGGGCAGGCAGTCGTGCTCGGGCATGTAGCCCAGGCGGGCCCGGACCTCCAGGGATTCATAGGGCTTCTCGCCTAGCACCTCGGCGGACCCGGACGTTGGCTTGAGCAGACCCAAGAACAGCTTGATGGCCGTGCTCTTGCCCGCGCCGTTGGGCCCCAGCAGGCCGGTGATCCCGTCTTGCACCTGGAAGTCCACTGACTCCAGCGCAACGGTCTGTCCGTAATGCTTGGTGAGCGCTTTAGCTTCCAGTAGTGTGGCCACGCCGGTATTATACCCGCCGGCGCACTCGGGTTTGCTCACCCATGTGTAGGGTTGTTGGCTA
>JACZYV010000099.1:0-11620 GCA_022570905.1 Chloroflexota bacterium | reverse complement strand
CTCTTCGAACTCCATGGACAGGCTCTTGTGCACCAGGTATTTGATCAGCGCGTGAGACTGGGTCGCCCCTTTAGCCAACCGAGTGGCCAGCTCCAGGGAGGCGTCGAACAGCTCGTCGTCTGGCAGCAATTTGCTGGCGATGCCCAGCCGGTAGGCCTCCGCTCCGTCGATGCGGTCGCCGGTGTATTGGAGCAGCAGGGTGTTGCTCATCCCGATCAGCCGGGGCAACTGCCAGCAGCTCCCGTCGCCGGGTATCAGCCCCATCCTGGAAAAGGCCTCGGAGAAGACCGTTTTCTCGGCGGTGTAACGGATGTCGCAGGCCAGGGCAACGCCCATGCCCACGCCGATGGCATGGCCGTTGACCGCCGCGATAGACGGCTTCTGCAGTTTGTGGATCCTGAGGGGGACCCGGCTGGCCTGGCCGCCCAACGCCACCTTCTGGCCCCGGGAGGCGTACCGGCTCTCCATCTTGCCCCAGGGCAGTGGTTCGCCCGATGCGTCGGGGCCGTCAACTTTTCCGGCCTCACGGTCCTGGATGCGCTGGCTGAAACCCCGGACGTTGGCGCCGGAGCAGAATGAAGGCTCGGTCCCGGTGAGCAGCAGCACCCGGCACGCCGGATCATCCTCAAAGTTGTCCAGGCACTCCATCATCTCGTCGGCCATCTGGGGGCCCAGGGCGTTCCTGGTGGCAGGGTCGTGCATCGTAACGATGTAGACTCCTTCCCGGTTCTCGGTCTGGATAAACTCGTAGGCCATTAATTTCACCTGCTGGTATCGTCGTTTCTTCTCGTCCCGAAAACCTCTCAGATCGACCTCTCGACCGGCTCGGCACAGGCTCAGGACTTGATTAGCCAGAGCCCCATCAGTACACTCCGCGAAGCATACCACACGCACGTTGCAGAACAGCCTAAGTATGATGGTCTCCCCACGGCGGAGGGTAGTCCGATGAAAACCGACGTCGACGGCAGCCTTCTGGAACGCGTTCGCGAGATTGGGCCGGTCCTCAGGGCCAATGTGGCGGAGGGCGAGCGGTTGCGCCGGCTTCCTCAGGGGTCTTTCGATGCCCTGACCGCCTCCGGCCTGCTCACCATGCTGACACCCAGGTCCATGGGCGGTCTGGAATTGGACCCGGTATCCTACGCTTCGGTGATCGAGGAGACCGTAAGGTTCGACCCAGCGGCGGCGTGGACTCTGACCAATCCCTTGTTATGGGCGTTCTTCTGCTCCCGGCTTCCCGGCCAGGGGGCGTTGGAGCTGTTGGGTGAAGACCCGCGGGCGATGTTCGCCGCCTCCATCACGCCACCGATGAAGGCGGAGCCGGTCGAGGGCGGGTTTAAAATCACTGGAGACGGCCGCTTCGTCAGTAACTGCCACCACGCCAGATGGATCGCCGCAACCTGCCTTATCGCTGAAGATTCAACTTCTGGTCCAAGCCCTGATCAAACGTCCCGGGGCCGGATGATCTGGGCGTATATATCCCAGAAAGATTGTAAGATTCTTGACACCTGGGACGTCCTGGGGATGCGCGCCACCGGCAGCGACGATATACGGGTAGACGGCGCGTTCGTGCCCGCCTACCGCGCATTTCCATTCACCCCTGAGTTTGAATTGGGTCCCAGATTTCAAGGGCCTCTCTACCGGTTCTCGTTCATCGGAATTGTGACCGCGGCGTTAACACCGGTGATGCTTGGCATCGCCCGGGTTGCCATCAATGAGGCAGCATCGTTGGCCCGAGAGAAGACCGCGACCGGAAATAGCTCCGCTCTCTGGATGACCCCTTCGGTCCAATCGCAGATCGGTCAGGTGGAGGCGGCTCTCCGGGCCGCCCGGGCCCTGCTCTACCAGACCTTGGATGATGTCTGGCAATGGGTCTTGTCCGGACAAGACGTGACAACCGCGCAGCGGGCTGATCTGCTGCTGGCGGCAACCAACGCGTCCGAAAGTTCCGTCCGGGTGGTGGAGCGTATGCACACCCTGGCGGGGACCACGGGCATCTACAGCGGGAACCCCATCGAGCGTTGTTTCCGCGACATACAGGTCGCCAGACAGCACCGCTTCTATACGGAAGGCCGCTATGAGACCTTCGGAAGGATGTACTTCGGCCTGGAACCGGATTACGGCATGGTGATGCTGTAGAATGCTTTCAAGTTCGAGGATTATTCAAAATAAAACATGTTCCTGATCGCCCAGTATCAAGGAGACACAACGTAATGCAGCAGGGAAGTATCACCAATCTGCACATCGCACGGGTCAAGGGCACGCCGTCTGACCCGGTCCAACAGGCAACGGCAATCTCCGGCCTGGGACTCGAGGGCGACCGCAGCGCCTATGAAGGGAACCTCCGCCAGGTCCTGTTCATAGACAAAGGAGTCTTGGACGAACTTGGGTTGGCACCCGGCCAGGTGAAAGAGAACATCACCGTCACAGGCCTGGACCTGACCCAGACCAAGGCCGGCCAGGTTTTCTCCATCGGCGACGAGGTGACCATGGAACTCGTGGGCGAGTGCGAGGCCTGCGGCAAGATGGACGCGCTAGTGCTGGGTCTCCAGGACAAGATCGACGGGAAGCGCGGCATGCTGGCCAAGGTCTTAAACGGCGGCAACATCAGGGTGGGCGATTCCGTTAGGGTTGAGTAGTATTCCCTTCGTCCACGAAAACGGAAACTAAAAAGGCCCCGGAATTACTCCGGGGCCTTTTTATTCCTATGTCACCGGGGTTTAAGGGGTGCGGCCGCTCAGACCCAGCAACCGGTCCTGGGCGCTGCCGCTTCCCGGCACGGTTACCTCGGGTCCGAAGAAAGCGCCATCCCGGCCGCCTGCCAAAGCCGGGGTAAGGGCCGAAAGACCAAGTTCCGCCAACGAGTTGTCGATGGTCGAATCTTGGCCGGTGGCCTTGCCCAAGTCCCATTTATGGATGATCATGTCCGTGATCGGGATCATGATGAAATTGCCACCCGGCATCGCGCCGAAAGGCGTCTCCATGGTATCTTCCAGATTCACCTTCTTCAGAGCAGCCAGCGTGGTGTCGGTAATCGCCTTAAAAGCCGCCTCTGCGCCCACGGACGGCAACGCGTGGTCCAACTTTCCCATAGCCGCCATGTCGGGTTTACCTTTCGACACCACAGCGTTCGCCATAGCTTGGACCGCGAGTGCGTGATTTATGAGCGATTGAACGCTCCACTCGGTGCAGGGTGTGCCGGAGTTGAGTTGGGCCGCGGTGACCCCGGCCATTAGGGGGGCTAAAGCCTGAACAGCACTCTCATATGCCTCGATTGGATTCGGTCCTTGTGCCATGGTAATCCTCCAAAATTCTTTAAAAATTTCCGATTCGGGGATACATACATTAAAGACGCCTCAGCAGATCGCAACTTCTACAACATCCGGCGAAATACCGGTGCGAATGCCGCAAGATTGTATCTGCCGAAAAACAAATGGTCAACCGGGCGGTGTCCGCGCCTGGTTGACCATCCATTGATCAGGTCCGGCGATCAGGTCGGGGTTACGACTTCTCGGCCACCAGCGTGCTGCGGATAGCGGTGGCGATGTCGGTCATCTCCGGGATGTTTTCCCAGGTCTCGATGGCCTTGGCGGCGCCGTCGGCCGAGAGCACCCGGGAGACGTTCTCCTGGAACTTCTCTTTGATGGCGTCGAAACCCCAGGGGTTCTTCTGACTGCCCAGGACATCTGCCCTGGCGGTGACATGCTCGAAGACCCGGCCGTCCTTCAAGGTGATCTTGACCTTGAGGCCGTCGCCGGAATCGGTGAGCAGCTCCTCGGATTTGGCCATGACCCTGGTGCGGACCTTGCCCATGGTGTCGTTGATGGTCCCGTCGCCGATCTTCTCTTTGGTGAAGGTGTCGATGCCGATCTCACCATCGACCAAGGCCGCGGCCACGTTGTACTTGGCGCTGAACTTGCCCTTCAACTCGTCTTCGGGCTCCTGATAGAGCATGACCACCGAGAAGTAGGACTGATCGATCTCGGCATCAGCGACGTCTTCGTAAGTAAAATCGTTGTCCCGCATCAGGCTGAACAGGCTGTCGAGCATGGCGTGGTTGCCGCCGCAGCAGGGGTACTTCTTGATCATCAGGGCGTCCTGGGTGCGGAAGGGCTTGCCCATGTTCTCGGCCATACGGTCCAGGTCGTAGATGCCCTCGCCCAAGACCACGTTGGTAAAGCCGAAGGGGTGCTCAAGCACTTGGTCGCCGGCGGTCAGGCCCATCTGGGCCAGCTGCACGGCGGTAACCCCGTCGCGGCCGACCAGTCCGGCGTGGAGGGGCTTGGTCATGGTCCCGAAATTGTGGATCAGGCCGGACGACATGGACCCGGCCATGCCCAGGGCCATGATGGTCTGGTGTACGTCTAGTTTCAGCAGCTTGGCGCAGGCGGCGGTGCAGGCCAGGCGTCCGATGACCGCCGTGCTGTGGAAACCCTTATCCATCTGTTTGTACTTGGTCTCGTGGGCCAGGGCCAGGCCGATCTCGCAGCCCACCACGTAGGCCTCCAGCAGGTCGCGGCCGGTGGCCCCGGTGTGTTCGCCGATGGCCAGCAGGGCCGGGAAGATGGCGACGGTGGGATGCCCGAAGCCGCCAAAGTCGTCGAAGTCCAAGGCGTGGCCCATGGTGCCGTTGGCCAGGGCGGCGTTGGCCTGGGTGCTCTGGAACCCACCGGCCAGGATGGTGGACTCGGGGGCGGCCCCCATACTGCTGGTATACTTCTGGATTATCTCCCCAACGGGCTGCTGCGAACCCGCCAGGATAACCCCCAATAGGTCGAAGCAGGATTCGTTGGCGACGCGGATGGCGTCGGGCGGGATGTCCTCATAATTGGTGTCGACGATCCATTTGGCGATGGTCTCGGTTGCGCCCATGCTGTCCCTCCGTTCTACCGCTTTTTTGTATCAGGCTCAGATTGTGCGCCCCATTATATACCCGTTGCGGGCGCGGGCAAGGGGTGAGCGCGAGCGGTTAGAATCTCCCTTTCCCTTCCATACGGAAGTTTTTGGACGGGGGAGAACGACAAGTCAAATTCCATCACATCAGATCACTCTCCTAACTCGACCATGACCACCACCGCGGAGACAATCATCATCGGCGGCGGGGTGATGGGCTGCTCCATCGCCTATAACCTGGCCGCCAAGGGCATGACCGGAATCCTGCTTCTGGAGCGGGACGTGCTGGGCTCCGGCTCCACGGGACGCTCAACAGCCTTGGTCCATACCCACTATTCCACGGCCGTGCTGGCCCGCATGGCCTGGCACAGCCTCCACGTGTTCCGGAACTTCCACGAGGTTGTGGGCGGCCGGTGCGGCTTTACTGAAACCGGTCATCTGGTGTTTGCTGGTATAGCGGACCACGGCCAGACCAGAGCCCGCGTGGCGCTCCAGCAAGAGGCCGGGATCGAGACCAGCATCATCAACCAGCGCGACGCGGCCGAGATCGCCCCCGGATTCCAATTAGATGACTGCGCCGCGATCGTCTATGAACCGTTGTCGGGCTATGCCGATGCCTCTGGAACGGCCCTCGCGTATGCCTCACGCGCACGTCAGTTGGGCGTGAGCATAGAGTTGCGGTCTCCCGCCGAAGGTCTGGAGATCACCGGAGGAAAAATTTCCGCGGTCCTGACCCACAACGGACGGATCAGCACCCAGCGGGTCATCGTCGCCGCTGGAGCGTGGACCAAAAGCTTCCTTGCGCGAGACGGGATCAGTCTGCCGTTGGAGGTCACCCGTCACGAAGTTGCTGCTTTCAAGAGACCGTCTGCCGGCTCGGACAATCTTCCCGGTGTGAGCGACATGATCAACCAGATCTACTTCCGGCCGGAGGCCGGCGGACTGCTATTGGTGGGCGGAGGAGGGCCCGGTGAAACCCGAGAGACCGTAGAAGACCCGGCAATCTACAGCCATCGTCCCACACAAAGGTCCATCGAGTCGGTATGGACACGTCTGGCCAAACGCATACCCATCATGGAAAAAGCTGAATACACTACCGGCTTCGCCGGGCTTTATACCTCCACTCCCGACCGTCATCCCATCATGGACGGAGTGGCTGGCATCGAGGGGCTTTTCCTTTGTGCCGGGTTCAGCGGACATGGCTTCAAACTTGCCCCGGCGGTAGGCGTCACCATGGCGGAATTAGTTATTGATGGCCGGTCTTCATCCATCGACATCTCCCCCTTGCGGCTTGCCCGGTTCGATTCCGGACCGAAACAAGAAGAGGACATAACTTTGGGGCACGAGGGAGATGTCGTTATTTAACACGGCCCGTTCCGCCCTCAGATCCGTTGCCAGCCCGGTGATCGCCCAAGGGGGATTCCAGCGGGGCATCCAACGAGGGCTGTTATTTATTGCCGCCACCATGGTTCTTGTCCTCGCCGCCTGCTTCGGGCTGAGCGATGCGGATAAGCGCTACAACAGCGGGGTAGAACTATTGGAAGATGACAGGTTCGAAGAGGCCATAGCCGAGTTCGACCGGGCCCTCTTTCTGGACGGTTCGATGGCCGAGGCCTTCCACAACCGCGCCTTGGCTGAACAACGCACCGGTAGACTCTCGTCCGCGATCAAAGACTACTCCCGATCGATCGAACTCGACCCAAACGTGGCCCTCGCCTACGCCAACCGCGGCAGCGCGTATCTCGAAGTCGAAGACCTCCAAAGCGCTCTGAGAGACCTCAACCGGTCGTTGGGATTGGACGAAAAGTCTGTATCGGCGCATACCCTGCTAGGTCTGGTCCTGCTGGACCTGGGTAGAGCCGAAGAGGCGCTGGCCAACCTTGACCGGGCCATAGAGTTGGACCCAGAATTTTATCCCGCTTATGGCAACCGTGGCATCGCCCATAGCAGGACCGGAAAAATCCAGTTGGCCCTGGCTGACTACGGCAGGGCCATCGAGATCAATCCCAGTTACGTCCTGGCCTACAGCAACCGCGGCTCCGCCTATCTACTCCAGGGAGAGCTGGAACTGGCAATCGCTGACCTAGACCGGACGATCGAACTGGACCAGAAAAGCGCATCCGCCTACGTCACCCGAGGGGCGGTACGCGCGGCCACTGGCGATCTGATCCTGGCGATAGATGACTATAGCACTGCCATCCAGGCCGACCCGACATCGCTGAACGCCTACCTAAACCGCGGGTCAGCCTACGATAATTTGGGCCTGTTTGCGGAGGCGGTCTCCGATTACGGGACCGCCCTTCGTTTGGCGCCCGACTCCCCAACTCTGTACATCAACCGAGGCGTCAGTTTCCACGCGCAAGGCGACCTGCAAAGAGCGCTGGCCGACTTCGAAAAAGCCGTCTCCTTAGACCCCACGTCGGTCCCAGCCTGGTACAACCTGGGAGTGGTCCACGAAGACTTGGGAGAACTTGAGAAAGCGGCCGATTACTACGGGCAAGCCATCTCCTTAGAGCCGGAAAACATCGACGCCCTTATAAACCGGGCCCTCGTCTACTCCGCCTTGGGGAAGTACACCCACGCGATAGCCGACATGGACCTTGTCGTCGGGGTCAAACCCAGCTACGCCAAGGCCTATCTGGTGCGGGCATCCGCCCACGCCAAACTGGGCATGGAGCTTCAGTCGCAAGCGGATATCGACCAAGCCGTCGCTCTGGGTATCGACCGGGCCAAGGCGGAAATCAACATCGCCGGACCCGCCCCTTCCCCTTAGGCGTATAATCCGGGTTACATTTCCGATACGCCAATGCCCGACTGGTATAGCCGGTCTACCAGTCCGGCCCTGCCGGCTTAGGGGTTTCTACAGATGATTCTCCGCTTCCTTTCCGCCATCTACGGCGGGATGAAGACACTTTCCAGCGGTTTCTACTTCAATTGGGGCATGACCTACGCCCGTTGGGGACAGCCCCTGAAGGCC
The DNA here is from genome assembly GCA_022570905.1 of Chloroflexota bacterium. Taxonomy (GTDB): domain Bacteria; phylum Chloroflexota; class Dehalococcoidia; order Lucifugimonadales; family UBA3495; genus UBA9611. The sequence goes on along the minus strand of JACZYV010000099.1, from coordinate 3,753 downwards.
ATGTATTACCTCAACCGGGCCGCCAAGCTGAACAGCACCGGCAGCCAGATCTTCTACCATCGCGCTCTGTTGCTGATCGCCATGGGGCAACCTGAATCAGCGATCATCGACTTCAACGCCGCTATCGATTCCAATCCCCGGTATCTGGACGCCTACCTCAACCGAAGCATGATGCACGCCGCGGCCGGCAGGCTAGAAGACGCTCAGAACGATGTTGATCAGGCCGTGGCCCTGGGAGCGGACCGGTCCAGCTTGGAAAGCCGGATAGCCGAATTGCGGGACCAGGCCGAATAGAGCGGCCCCAAACCCAGCCATGAGAATATTCATAGTCTTTGATGTCTTAATCAAGCTCTTCCGTTGGCTGCTGCCGGGTTCAGTGGGCATGACCGACGCCGAAAAGGTCTATGACACCGGAGTAAGGATGCAACGTCAGGGCAGATTGCAGGAGGCCCTGGACCATTACACTGAAGCCATCCGTCTGGAACCAACGTTGGTCCAGGCCTACAGCAACCGGGGCTCAGCCTACCTGAACTTGGGCCAGCCCGAGAACGCGATCTCAGACTTGGACGAGGCCATCAGGATCGACCCGTCCCTGGCCGTTGCCTACAGCATCCGGGGGCTGGCCCATACCAACCTGTCTAATTTCAGTCAGGCCGTGAAGGACCTGAACGAGGCCGTCCGCCTCAACCCCAAATTTGCTGACGCCTACAGTAGCCGAGGGTTCGCGCACCGGGCCGCCGGCCGCCTGCATCGGGCCATCAGCGATTTCGACCAGGCCATCCGCATCGACGATAAATTCTCGGTGGCCTACAACAACCGGGCCGATGTCCACATCGAGATGGACCACCCCGACCTCGCCATACCCGATCTGGACCTAGCCATCAAGCTTGATCCCGGGTTCGCCGTCGCCTTCGCAAACCGGGCCTTCGCCTATGCCCTGCTGAAGGACGATTTAAAAGCCGGCCGGGACCTGGAGGCCGCCGTAAAACTAGGTGTGGACCGAGACCTCCTGGAAGAGAAGTTGGCGGAGTTCAAAGAACGCGCCCAGTGACGGCGTCCGCCCCTTCCGAGACATTCTAGATAACCGCTCGGGACGACACCCGGTAAAATCGTAATAAACACGACGAGGCTGCCACCATGCCCCGGTATTCCATCAACGAACCGCGATTGAACCAGACATTGCATGACCTAGGCCGCCTGGGCGAAAGCCCCGACGGCATGGACCGCGTGGCCTATTCTCCGGAAGACATCGCCGGACGGGAGTTCACCCTCAAGCTGATGCAGGAAGCCGGACTTGAGACCCGCATCGACACCGCCGGCAACATCATTGGCCGCAGGGCCGGGTCTGACGGCAGCCTGCCGGCCATCGCCATGGGTTCCCACACCGACACGGTCCCCAAAGGCGGCAAGTACGACGGCGCCCTTGGAGTAATGGCCGCCATCGAAGTCGTTCACACCCTGGAAGAACAAGGGCACCGCACCCGCCATCCGGTGGAGGTCATCGATTTCACCAACGAAGAGGGCACCCGCTTCCACCGTTGGCTGGTGGGCAGCCGCTCCATGGCGGGCCTGCTGGAACAAGAGGACCTCGACGCCGTGGACGACGACGGCCAAGGCCTGGGGCCCTGCCTGGCCGACATCGGAGGGGACATATCGCGCATCGGCGAGGCCGTCCGCGGCCCCGGCGAACTGGCCGCCTACTTTGAGCTCCATATAGAACAGGGCCCCAACCTCTACCGGTCGGGCACGCCCATCGGCGTGGTCACCGGCATCACCGGAAGGGCCGTCTTCGAAGTCGAGATCGAGGGCAAAGCCAATCACGCTGGCACCACGCCCATGTCAATGCGCCGCGATGCCTTGGTCAGCGCCTCCAAACTGGTCCTGGCCATCCAGAAGATGGCTGCGGAACAGGAGATCTGCCGGGTATCGACCGTGGGCTCCATCAAGGCTATTCCCAACGCGGTGAATGTGATCCCCGGCAGCGCCAGCATCGGCCTGGAGTTCCGGGACACGGACATGGAGGCCCTGGCCGCCGCCGAGCAGGAGCTGCGCCGGATCACCGGCCAGGCCGCCGCCGATGACGGCGTGGACATGGAGGTCAACCGCCACCGTTTCACCACCTCGGTCCCGATCACGCCCGAGATGCAGGCCCTGGTGGCCAGGGCCGCGGAGAATTGCGGCCTGGCCTGGGAACCCCTGCCCAGCGGCGCCGGACACGACGCCCAGGCCATGGCCTCCATCACCCCGGTCGCCATGATCTTCGTGCCCAGCGTAGACGGCATCAGCCACTCGCCCGAGGAATACTCAACCCCCGAGGACTGCGCCAACGGCGCCCAGGTGTTGCTGGAACTGCTGCTGCTGGCCGACGACCACTTCTAGCGCCAAGCCCGGTTTACCGGCCGATCCATCGACATAACGAGGCCCTTGGATGAAATTATCCGGCTCCTATGAGTTCAACGCCAGCCCCGAGAAGGTGTGGCAGACCCTGACCGACCCCCAGTCCCTCTCCGCCTGCATCCCCGGCTGCGAAAAGCTGGAGCCGGTGGGTGAGGACGAGTACAAGGCCACCGTGACCATATCGATGGGACCCATCCGTAGCAAGTTCGACGCCACGGTCAAGATGATCGACATGAAACCTTACGAGTCCTACGGCTTGATCATCGAGGGCAAAGGCCCCTCTGGCTTCGTCCGGGGGGAGTCTCAGGTGACCTTGGCCTCGGACAACGGGAAGACCATCGTGAGCGTGGTATCCGACTCCTCTTCGGGGGGCCTGCTGGCCAGGGTCGGTCAGCGCATGATGGAGAGCTTCGCCAAGTCCATGATGGACCGCTTCTTCACCTGCCTGCAGCAATCCGTTAAATAGCCCGGCAACTGGCCCGGCAACTGGCCCGGGCGATTGCGCCGCCGTGTGGGCTCTGCTATTGTGTCCGCGAACCGGGATCTGACCAGAACGCCCGTTAACGGAGGGGAACATGGAGCGCCGCGTACCAACCAAAGAGGAAGTCCTGGCATACCTGAAGGAAGACCGGAACTGGGGCCGTTGGGGCAACGACGATCAGGTCGGCGCGGTGAACATGGTCACCCCGGAAAAGCGGCTCGCCGCCGCGGCCACGGTCAAGTCCGGCCGGGCGGTCTCACTCAGCCGGGAATTTCCCAAAACACCGGCGCCCAACAACCCAACCCCAGCCCTGCACTACATGAAAAAAGTCTCCCGCAGCGAGACCTCCGGCTTCTCGGCCGACTTCTACGGCATCTCCTACCACGGCACCGCCACCACCCACCTGGACGCCCTCTGCCACGTGTGGGACGAGAACGGCATGTGGAACGGCCGCAAGCACGAAGACGCCATCACCATGGACGGCGCGGTCTGGGGCTCGGTGGAACACTGGAAAGAGGGCATCATCACCCGGGGCGTGCTGCTGGACGTTCCCAAGTTCCGGGGCGTGCCCTACGTGACCATGGACACCCCGGTCCACGGCTGGGAGTTGGAGGACATCGCCAAGGCCCAGGGTGTTGAGATGGCGCCGGGCGACGCGCTGGTGGTCTACAGCGGCCGGGACAAGTGGAACGAGGACGGCAACACTCTCTGGGGCGGAGACCCCAACGAGCGGCCCGGACTGCACGCTTCCTGCCTCAAGTTCATCCGCCAGTGCGATTGCTGCCTGCTGGTCTGGGACATGATGGACTTCACTCCCAACGGCTACGACTTGCCCTGGTCGGTCCACGGCTCCATCTTCGCCTACGGCATCGGCC
>JACZYV010000098.1:0-11705 GCA_022570905.1 Chloroflexota bacterium | reverse complement strand
GCATGTAGAGATTGTCTTCGCCGTCGATGAACATGCCGTGGGCATCGGGCAGTTGGCCCTCGCCCCAAGAGTTCAGGAAATTGCCGTCACGGTCCAAGACGATCAACGGGTGTTCGCCCCGGTTGAACAGGTATACCCGGTCCTGCGAGTCGGTAACGATGGCCGTCTGGCCCAAGACCCAGCCTTCGGGCAGCTTTTCCCAACTTTCCATCTGCTCGTAAACGTGGGTCCCCGCGCCTACTCGGACCATTCATCTCTCCTATGATTAAGCGGGAGCAACTCTCCTCTCCGCGTGATTTTCGGTTATTCGCCGGTGGTTAACGCGTCGATGATCTGCTGATGCAGTTCCGCCGCCCGTTGGGAAACGGCCTCCGGCGTTATTCCGCCCAGGGGATGGGGGATGCCCAAGGGCTGGAAACCCTTGCGGCCGAAGACGCTGGCGTGACGGTAGGCTGAGTTCAGGAATGGTTCGGTACAGATGACTATCGTTGGGATTCCCCGGTTCTCCAGGGCCATGGCGTCGTGCACACTGCACGCGGTGCAGGACCCTCAATCGGCGATGGCGGTCACCACGAAATCGCACCGTGAGGCCAGGTCTTCGATGATATCGTCGGCGGCGGGACGGGAGTACACGTACTTATCGGCCGCTATCCCCTCCCTCAACTCAAAGTCTTTGTCCAGCAGCTCTCTCACTCCCTGGAGCAACAGGCTGGCGTTGGCCTTACGGTTGCCCAAAAAGCCGCCGACCTTGCCGTGGATGGTCTCCAAACGCGGGGCCGCGCTCCAGCGGGAGTAGGCGTCTGGGTCTATGGGCGAAAGCAGGCCCAGGTCATTCAAACGGGCCTTCAGGTCCGCTCCAGGTGCACTTACCATGATTACTCCTCGATCTCTGTTCGGGACTACCCCTTATGGCAAAGGGGCCTGGCTTTTACGGAAGCTCTATCTTGAGGGTGACCCGGCGGGAGCCCCAGCCGGGAAGGTATACCGAATGAGGGCCGCCCTGGCCACCGGCCACCATGATGTGGATGCGGTCCGCTGCTCGAACGATCGGGACCATCTGGTCGTCGTCGTTGGCGTCCACGAACCGGGGCCAGAAATGGCCGCGGTCGGCGTCGCCCTGGGGCGGGCCGCCGAATTTTATCTCCCGGACCGGCTTTCTGGCATGCTCAAAAAGGAATTGCCGTATGTCCTGCTTGCGCCACCCGCCGTCGTGAAGGAAGCGGGCATGTTCCGGTCCGATGACCACGAAGGTATCGCCCATCACGTAGGTCTGGACGTTGCCCAGGGTGCACATGGTGTCGGCCAACACCGTCAGGAAATTCCTTGGGTCGTTGGCATGGTACATGATGTTGTGGGGAGCTTCGGCGGGGAAGACGGTTACGGCGCTATCCGAGGCCTCCAGACCAACGTCGGTATGCAGGGGCTCCCAGGGGTTGGCGTCTTGGTCTTCAGCCACGCAATAGGTGTAGGCGCCCGGATGGCCGAATGTCGCCTTGTTGGTCTCGCCGGGAATGGCCCCGCCCAGATTGACCAAGGCCAATTTCACGGCGCGGCCGATGGTGGCGTTGGCCCGCCATCCCGAACCGAAGCAATTGTAGCCGCTGTTGATGTCCAGTTCTTTGACGACCGGGCCGCTGACGATGACCAACGGCGTGTGGATGCCGGTCGAGCACATCACGCCGCGGAGGTTGAACCGTTCGTCCATCATGGCCTGGATGGCCGTGATGATCACGGGCATATGTTCCGGGAGGCAGCCGGCCATCACCGCGTTCACGGCGATGCGCTCCACGGTGGCCCTGCCGCCCAGAGGAGGCAGCTCCGCAATCACTTCTGAGGGGTCTCGTCCGGTGTGATCGACGAACTGCTTGACCCGGCTTTCGGTTGGAGGGACCACGGGCAGGCCGTCGGTCCAACCGGTCTCAAACATCAGGTCTATTGCGTCACCGAGATTAACCGCGTCGGAGGAAACCATCTTGCTCTCAATACTTCCGGGGCCGGATATGGCGTCGATAGTCATTGTAACCGAGTCCAGAACATGGGCAGCCACGGCCCGGTTTCGGGTTCATGGGAGTGTAATGTGGGGGCCAATCGCTGTCAACGCGCCATGGGGTTTGTAGGCTCAGCACTTGCCGCCCAAATGCGGAGGGGCATCCCGATTCCATCGGGATGCCCCTCCAGGTGGTTGGACCATCTGTGAAATCGCGGCGGGCCGCCTAGACTTTGGCTGCGACCTTGCCTTTGAAGGCGGGCATGACCTCTTTCGCGAACCATTCCAGTTGCTCGGTGATCACGCTCTGGGGAGTGCCCACTGGATGGCTGACGCCGATCCGGTCCAGTCCTGGGTATTCCTTCTCGACCGCCTTGAGCCGCTCGATGATCCGGTCCGGCGGTCCGGCCAGAAAGGCCCCGGTCTCGACAGCGTTCTGGATGGTGGGAAGGCCGGCGGTGGGCGCCCGGCGGGGGTCGCCGATTATCTCTATCTGTTCATCAGTCATGCCCCGGTGCAGCCGCAACGGGCCAAACATCTTGGTGTTCTCCTCATAGAACCCTTGGGCCTCGTCCATGGCCTGTTCCACCGTGGGAGCGAGATGGTAATGGAAACCGATGCTCAGTCCCTCGCCGAGTTCGGCGTCGGTCTTGCCGGCCCGCACCAGGGCGTCACGGTAGCCGGTCATGACGGCGTCCATGGCGCCGCCTTCGGCGACGCCGCCGCCGAGGATCCCCTTGATCCCATGCTTGACCATGAAGTCCAAGGCCCTTTGGGTGCCGCCCTGGATGGGCTGCCAGCACTCCACCGGGAGGGTCAGGGGCCTGGGGACCAAGGTCAGCTCCTTGAGGGTGTAACCTCGGTACGGCACCTCGGGAGGCAGCGTGTAGTACGTCCCTTTATGGGAGAACGACTCGTTGTTGAACGCCTTGAAGATGATCTCCACCGCTTCTTCGAACTTCTCCCGGTTGGCGTCTTGGTCCGTCAGCGGGGAACCAAAGGTCTCCACCTCGCGGGTATGGTAGCCGCGCCCAACGCCGAAGATCACCCGTCCCTTGGTTAGGATATCGGCGGTGGCGAAGTCTTCGGCCAAGCGGAGCGGGTGCCACATGGGGGCGATGTTGAAGCCGCAGCCGAACTTGATGTTCTTGGTCAGGTGGGCCAGGTGAACGTTGAGCATGATCAGGTTGGGGATGCACTCGTAGCCTTCCGGTTGGAAGTGGTGTTCCGCCATCCACATGGTGTCGAACCCGTTTTCGTCCAGGGTCTTCGCGATGGCCTCGGCCTTGCTGTAAACGGTTATCAGATGGTCATTGCCGAATCTGCGGTCGTTCACCGCCGTTCCACCGTAGCCGACATCGGTCATATCCACATGACCGGCATACAGGCTGTCGAATTTGGTAATCATCTTTAACTTCGCCTTCCCTTGTTGATTTTTGACCAGTGTATTTGGCAATAGTGCCGGGGTTGTTTAATTGCCATTATAAATAACGGACCATGTCTGTCAACCGCGATTCCAGACTCGATTACAACCATGGCCGGCATCACCCCCCTAGTCGGGCAGACCCATCGAGACCGAGGTATAGGCGCCGCCGACGGACTTGGTGACGTGGCCTTGGCCGGTCATGTCCTCGGCCAGCAGCACATCGCCCGGCCGGAAAAGCCGGGATGCGCCATCATTTACTGAAACTTCCATCTGGCCGTCGATCACGAAGAGATACTGACGCCGGGACGGGTTGTGCCAATCGCTGAAGCTGTTCTCGACGGACGTGCGGAAAACCAAGTCCTCGCCCGGCTTTGTGGCTACGCGCTGGACAGGTTCTTTGGGGGCGTCCAGGTCTTCGAAGTGGGACTGGCCGTCATCGCCAGTATAGATACGCACAATCATGCCTACTCCTCGGCAAACCAGTTTAACCCTGTGATTCCGAGCCGCCCTGGATCGCCCGCCAGACCTTTTCCGGGGTGAGGGGGATATCCAGCTGGGAAACGCCCAGGTGACTCAGGGCGTCCATCACCGCGTTCGCCACGGCGGGCACGGCTGCGACGGTGGGCGACTCGCCTATTCCCTTGGCGCCAAGAGGGTTGTGCGGGCTGGGCGTTTCCACCAGTTCGACGGTGAAATTCGGCAGGTTGATGGCCAAGGGCATGGCGTAGTCCATGAAGCTGCCGGTTAACAATTGGCCGTTCTCGTCCCAGATCGCCTGTTCAAGCAACGCCGCGCCGATGCCCTGCAGCAATCCTCCGTGGATCTGGCCTTCGACCACCATGGGGTTGATCACAGTGCCGCAGTCATTCACCGAGACGAACCGCTCCAGAGTTACGGCGCCCGTATCCCGGTTGACCCGCACCACCGCCACGGCCGCAGTGAAAGGGTAAGTGTAACCCGACGGCTCCCAATAGACACTGCTTTCCAGCCCCCTCTCGATGCCGCCGGGAGGCGGCAAAGAGCCGTATGCCAAACCGGCCACCTCCAGCCAGGTCGCGGAGCGGTCAGGGATATCTTCGCAGAAAAATATCCCATCTTGGAGTTTCACCTGCTCCGCGTCGATGTTCAGCAGAGCCGCGGCCAGACCGATCGCTTTTTCCACGACCTGCCGGCTGGCCTTGACCACCGCCGAGCCGCCAACCACCAGCGAGCGGCTGGCGCGGGTGCCAACTCCATAGGGCACCAGATGCGTGTCCCCGTACAAAACGTCGATATCGTCCAGCGGAATGCCCAGCTCGTCCGCCGCAATTTGAGCGAAGGTGGTCTCATGGCCCTGTCCATGCGGAGAGGACCCGGTGAGCACCGTAACGCCGCCGGTCGGGCCGACCCGCACGGTGGCGCTCTCGTAACCGGGGCGGACGCTGAGGGCGCCGGAGGGGCCGAAGCCGGAGGCATCCACCGTGGTGGCCAGGCCGATCCCCATGAGGACCCCGTGCTGGCGTAGCTCCCGCTGCTCCTGACGCAATTGCTCATAGCCCGCAAGCCGCAACGCTTTCTCCAATGATTCGGCGTACGCCCCGCTGTCGTGTTCCCGGCCGGTGGGCGTGCGGTGCGGGAAAGCGCCGTCCGGGATGAAGTTACGGCGCCGCACCTCGGCCGGGTCCAAGTCCAACGCGTCGGCGATGCCGTCCATGACGCGCTCGACGGCATAGGCTGAGGCGTGTTGACCGTGGCCCCGGTACGGCCCCATGGACATTTTGTTGGTGTAGACGGCGGTAGTAGTCCACTCCAGGTTCTCCACCCGGTACGCCCCCGAGGCGCCCGACGGAGTCAGCAGGTCGGCGACGCCGTGGTTCCCGCCGAAACAATAGGCGCCCAGATCGGTGTAGAAATGTATCCGCATTCCCAACAAAACCCCATCGGCCGAGTAAGCTGCATCCACGTACTGGATCTCGCCTCGGCCGTGGATGGTCGAGCTGAACATCTCCTGCCGCTCCTCGACCCACTTCACCGGACGGGAGGTCTGGATGGACAGCATCGCGGCCATGACCGTTTCCGGATAGACATCGATCTTGCAACCGAACCCGCCGCCAACGTCCTCCGAAAGCACCCGCAGCTTGTGCTCGGGAAAGCCCAGGATCTCCGCCAAGGTGCTCCGTTCTTGGTGCGGGGCCTGGGTGGATAGCCAGAGGGTTAGATCGCCGCTGTCCCTCTCGAAGTTCGCCACCACCGCCCGTGGCTCTATCGGGTTGGGCACCAGTCGTGGCTCCTCCAACCTGAGCGAGACCACGCCATGCGCGTCTCTGAATGCTCCTTCCAGGTCTCCGGCCGATCTGACCGAGTGAAGGCACTGGTTGGTGCCGAGGTCCTCGTGCACCAAAGGAGACCCGTCTTGCAGCGCAGCCTCAACATTGACCACGGCAGGCAGCATCTCGTAATCGACGCCGATCAGCTCCAGAGCGTCTTTGGCGGTATAAGGGCTATCGGCCAATACCACCGCCACGGGTTCGCCCTCGTACCGCACCAAATCTTCCGCCATGGGAAGTCTGCCCTTGGCCTTCATGTGGGGCTTGACCCCACTCAAGGGGAATTCCTTCCGGCACTTGGCGTTGATGTCTTTCCCGGTGAACACAGCCGCGACTCCGGGCGCGGCGCGGCCTGGGCTAACGTCAAGATTTAGGATGCGGGCATGGGCGTGGGGACTGCGCAGGACCGCCATGAAGAGTGCGTCATTGGGTTGAACGTCTCCAGTGTATCTAGCGCCGCCGGTGATCAAGCGGCGGTCTCGCTTACGCCTGACGGAGGTCCCAATGGACTTACTTGCACCGCTCGTTACCATCAACCGGCCTCCCTAGAACTGAAGACGCCAAAGTATAGCAGACGGGCCGGTCGAGGCGGGTCTCCCGCTATTGCACCGAGACGCTTCCGGGGTGGGATAAGCCGTGGGGAACATGGCCGGCGCCACAAACCTGGCCGGGGTGGCGATGGGCGAGGGTGTTGGGGCCAAGAAGCGAGTCGGCGTTATCGCCGGAAATGGGGTCCTGGTTGGCGTAGGAAAAGGCGTCCTGGTAGGCGGGCCGAAGGGCGTCTTAGTAGCCGTGGGAAAGCCGGTTGTCGCCGCCGGAATGCTGGTGACGACGTTGGGAACCGTGGTCGATGGCGCCCGTTGTAACTTCGGATTGCTGATGGTAAACACCGGTCAGTCCATACCGCGATACCTGGCTATACCATTCGGCTAAGTTCTACGCGGTTGACCGGTTATTTCATGGCTCAAAGGCGGCCGTGGACCGCCTTTGGGATTAGCCTCAAAATTGCCAATCTGAATCTAGGCTATGAACGGCATGGGGTTAAGTCAATGTAATTCCCGCGAGTCGTGACAAATATCACAGAAACGGTTAGGAAGTACTAGCCTTGGGGAACGATCTCGCCGTCAACCAGGTCCAGACGCCGTTGGGCCATGGCCGCCAGGTCAAGGTCATGGGTGGCCACGATCACCGTTGCCCGCCTCGAGGCAGCGACCTCGCCCAGGGTCTCGGCTATGGACCGGGCGGTGGCAGTGTCAAGTTCTCCGGTGGGCTCGTCGGCAAACACCACTTCCGGCTCGGTCACCAGCGCCCGGGCGATGGATACCCGCTGTTGTTCGCCGCCGGAGAGTTCGAAGGGACGATGCCGGGCGCGGGTGCCCAAACCCACGGCCTTCAAGGCATCGCTGGCCCGCTGCCTCCGTTCCCGCCAGGGCACGCCGCCGATATGCAACGGCAGTTCCACGTTCTCCTGGGCCGACAACAATGGCATGAGCCCGAACGACTGGAAAACAAACCCGATCTTATGCCGGCGCATCTCCACCAGGTCCGACTCCCGCAGTTCCGCCAGGTCATTCCCGTTGAAGAAGACCGTCCCGGTGCTGGGACTGTCCAGACCGGAAAGCAGGTTCAACAACGTGGTTTTCCCGGACCCGGAGCGGCCCGTTACCGCCAGGAATTCGCCCTGATCGATCGTAAGACTGATCGCCGACAGAGCCGTCACGGCAGTGGCGCCTGAGCCAAACACGCGGCTTACATCAACGGCCGTGATCACCGGCCCGTCATAACTATTAGTCGCCATTACTGTTGGCTCCTGAAAAGTCGGCCAAAGTTAACTCCTGCTCCTGGTCTGCCGGGGATTGATTCCCGGCGCGTCGATCGTGATATGCCCGTCTTTGGACTGAATCTTGGCCAGACCGCCGCGGCGGAACCGCTCCGCCAGCTCCGGTGGCAACTGAAGCCGTCCCGCCGGGTCCACAACCACATATTCTTCTTCAACAATGCCACCGTCGCGCTGGTAATCGGGCCGCGAGAATGTCTCGGACCCGATTCGCCCGTCCCGGATATGGACCACGCGGTCCACGAACTTAGCAACCCCGGCGTAATGGGTCACGGTGACCACGGTCACGCCGTAGGACCGGTTCAGGCCGCGAATCATCTCGAAGATATTGTCCGCGTTCTCCGTGTCCAATTCTCCGGTGGGCTCGTCGGCCAGCAGCAGCGGAGGCTTGTTGGCCAGGCCCACGGCGATGGCGGCCCGTTGCTGCTCGCCGCCGGACAACTGGTAGGGCAAACGGTCCTTCTTATCGGCCATGCCCAATGATTCCAACAACTCGTCCGACCAGGCGCGGCGCGCTTTGGCCGGTTCGCCGGACAGCGCCATGGGCAGGGCGATGTTGTCGGCGACGGAAAGGTAGGGCACAAGGTTCCTGGCGGTGGCCTGCCAGACGAAACCCACCTCCAACCGCCGGTACATCACCAGGTCGCTGTCGGAGATGTCCAACAGGTCTCGGGAACCGACCAGCACCTGTCCCGCAGACGGCCGGTCCAGTCCTGCCAAGATGTTCAACAACGTGCTCTTGCCGCTGCCGCTGGCGCCGATAATAGCGATCAGTTCACCGGCTTCGACGCTGAGGTCCAGCCCCCGTAGCGCCACGACCTCCAGGTCGGCGCGTTTGTAGATCTTGAACAGGTCACGACAATCGATGTAATAGCCCGTTTTCTCGGCCGGCGTGCCGGTATTTTCCCTGTATCCACTGAACTGGGTCATCCCGCATCTCCCATTCTAAGCACCTGTTGCACCTGAATCTTGGAACTCAGCCAAGCCAGCCAGACCACCGTTACCACGGTGACCAAAGCCAAAACCGCATAGGACGCCGCCAGCGACAACCAATTGGTCGTCAACGCCATGGGCGGCGTTACCCGCTCTCCCTCTTCGGCCACCTCCATCAGGGGCAGAAGGCTTGTTCCGATCAGTTGGCCTACCCAAGTCCCCATGGCCACGCCGCAGACAATGATCAAGAACAGATTAAACCATACGATGCCCCGCAACTGGCTGGCCGAGGAACCCAGGGTCCGCAGCAGGGCATACTCAGTCTGGCGCTCCTTGGTATCCAGGAACGAGAAGAGCATCACCCCTGAACCGGTGGCCAAGGCCACGGCCAGGAACAAAAGCACCAGAAGCGCACCCCAGCCGGCGTTCACCAGCGGCTGGTCCACCCGCTCATTAACCAGGGCATCCGCGTCGAACACCTCTCTGACGCTCACGCCCAGTCCGCGCAGGGACTCCAAAATTTGGCCGGTGTCTACTTTGCCTCCCAAGCCATCTAAAGCATCTGGGTCCGGGTGCCCGGGGGTGGAGGTCAGATCGATCCATATCTCATTGGATCCGACCAAGGGGATGGGACTATGTTGATTGGAGGCGGCTTCGAATATTCCCAGGTCCATCAGAACGAATGGTTTCTCTCCCGGATCGATGGTCGGGAAATAATTGGCCACTCCGGCGATGTGCACCATCACGGAGTAGGTTGAAAGACCCAAGATCACATCGTCGCCCACTGAGGCGTCGGCCAACTCCAAGAACTCTTCGTTGACCACCGCCGGGACCGGGCCCTCGGTGGGACCGGGCCTCAGTCCACGCATGCCGACCCCTCCCGTAGCCCAACTGTATCGAGTGGAGATGGGGAATTGACCGCCGGACGCCGATCCGCTGGACTCGACAGCGTACAGTCCCGGCCGCGCGAAGTCCTGGATCACCGACCAGTCGTTCGCGTCTTGAAAATCTGCCAAGGTTACCGGGCCGTTGGGGGTCAGTGCGTCTATCCTCCCCAGGTACACCGCTCCCAGATCGCTTGACGCAGACGTGCGGAACCGGTCGGTGATCTGGAGCGCTTGGAGAGAGAAGGGAGGCAGCACCGAGACGTCGCGCGCTTGGTTCAAGAAACGCCGTCCCGCGGCAACCACCGGGGTCAAGTCGGTCTGGACCAGGTGCCAGCCTTCGCCCGCCAGACCGCCCATCCAGACATCGAAATACAGTCCCCTGGCGTCCCGCATTCTGGCCCACAGGTTGGCTCCTTGGTTCAGGCCAGCCGGCTGCACCCAGATGGATAGTCCTCTGGCATCCGCGGGCAAGGGCAGGCCTTCAGGCGGCTCCGGCCCATCCAACAGCAGTTCGGCCAACTCGTCGATCGATCTTCCCTCCGCCAGATCGTCCCGGAACCAAGCGACGTCCGCGATGCGTGAAGCGTCCATCGCCAGAACAAAAGCCGACGTACTGAATCCGGTGGTGGTTATCTGCCCTGTGGTGCGGTAGACATCGGCGGCCCCAAGCACCCCCGGGAGTCCTTGTACTTCTTCGGCTAACTTCCCACCCTCTCTGGCGCTGGAAACACCGCTATGCCGCACCCTCAGGTCTGCGCCCGCGGCGTACAGCGACCGCTCTTCCTGGCTTCTTTCCAGCGTCGCACTGAAGGCGCTGCCGATAACGCCCATCGCGGTGGACATGGTCAGCAACACGATCAAGATACCAGGCACCATGGGGTCTCGGGATACGTGCCGCAACGAGTGCACCAGCCAGGATGGAGCGATAGGCCCGGCCAGGCGCGACAGTAGCAACGCGAACCACGGAAATACCCGCATGATCACCAGGCCGACCGCCATGAGCCCCAGTACCGGACCAAGCAGCAGGGAGTAATCAAGTTCCAACTCCTGACTGCCCACCGATTGGACCAAGAAAGAGCCCCTGCTCTGGATCTGCCACCAAAGCAGGCCGATCAATGCCAGCAACAAGAAATCCAGATAATAACGGTGAAGGAAAGACGCGGTGGGAGGCCGGGCGCCGGTCTGCCTCGCTTCAACTATGCCGTGCCGGGCTGCTGCCAGCGTGGCCAATGTGAACACCAAGACCGCCATGGCCCCACCGATAAGCCCCAACACGATGGCCCCTTGGGACACGGTCACGGGCACGCCCGCCAGCTCGTCGGCGCCGCCGCCCAAGCTGAAGAATAGTTTGCCCAGCACCCGGACCACCCCCATGGCCAGGAAGGGTCCGATTATCACCGCCGGTATGCCTAACAACAGGCCCTCTCCCAGGCCCAACATTCCCACCTGCGCCGTGGTCGCGCCCCGGCTCTTCAGCATGGCGATCTCGCTGGAGCGGGAGCGGACGATCAGGCCCGCCACCAACGCCAGATAGTAAAGCAGGATGCCGGTCATCAAGAACACCACCAAGAATAGGGGCACTCTGGCCAATAATAATTGCTCGTCGAAGTTGTCGAGAAGGTTGTCCAACCGAATTTTGTAGCTGGAGTTCTTCAAGTTGAATCTTATGTTGGCCTCAGCCTGAAGAATCGTCTGCCGCAGAGGGCCGACATCTTTGGCCCGGAGTGCTTCGCGGTCCAGGTAGTAGTACCAGGTGACATCGGTGTAGAGCGTCGGATACTCACCGAGTACCCGGTCCATCAATGCCGCTTCAGTGGTGAATAGCGGAATGATGGTCCAACGGTCGTTGTGTAGGCTGAAGTCCGAATCGACTCCAAACCAGAATTCGTCTTCAGGGTCGATACGCTCGAACTCCGCGGCGATGCGCACGGTCATTGAGGGCGGGTCGGTGAAAGACGCCGCCGGAAACACTTCCATGGTCTGGCCGATGTCTAATCCCAGAAGCTCCAGACCCAGGGTGTCCACGGCCACGTCCATCGGGGTGTCTGACCCTGCGGCCGCGTTCGCCGCTCCGGGCCAGCTTCCCTGGAGCACTCTGATTCGATCGGGCCCAAACCCCGACATGTAGATGATCGACCCTCTTGGCCGGACCTCGTTGTCCAACTCCAACTGAGGGTGTCCTTTAAAGTAGAAGGTGGCCGTGTCCACCACCTGGGACTGCTCATTGATATAAGGAGCAAAGGCCGGGGCAATCTCATTTCGGGCGAAGTCCAACCGCTCCTGGTAGACCGTTCGGCGTCCCGCGGTGGTTGACGGTTCGTCCTGGCTG
>JACZYV010000097.1:0-11770 GCA_022570905.1 Chloroflexota bacterium | reverse complement strand
TGGGGTCCTCATCTTCATTCTGGTTTTGGTGATGATTCAGGGCTATGGGGGGATGCGTGTTGGATGGTGGAACCTCTCGCGCCTGCGGGAATTGAAACACCGCCAGTTGGCGACCGGGGACCCGCTGGAGGCCAAGGCGCTGGCGAGCGTCATCGAATGCTGTGAAGAATTGCGCAAGAAGTGGGTGTTGGGGGAACCGGATCTGCATGTGTTCTCCAAGACCCGGGATCTTGTCCAGGAAATTGCCGGGCACTTCCACCCGAAATCGAAATCGCCCTTGCAGGAAGCGCGGCTCGGAGCGCTGTTGAACGCTTTTCTGCAATTGAAAATTCAGGTGGAAGCGTTGGCCCAAATACCTGGGGTGCGGACCATCACCCAATTCCGCCTGCGGCACATCGTATTTTTCTCCAGCGCCTGGCGCAAAAAAACCGAGTGGCAGGAATCCAAAGTGGGGCGCGCCTTGTCCCGCTTGAAAGTTTATTTCATTTTTAAATGGACGGCATATGTCTGGCGATGCCTCGATCTGATTTTCTGGAGCATGAAAATGTTTCAGTATTTTCTGTACGACATTGTGTTTAAAGTTTTTCTTATCCGCTGGTACCTGTTGGTGGGAAAATTGGCCCTGCAGGTCTATCGGGACCGGGATGAAAAATCAGAGGATCTTCCCGCAGACGTATTGCCCGATCTGGAAAACCTGGACGAGTCGCCCCCGCCCCCCGAGACGGCCTTGCCGGACGGAGTGCGTGAGCAGGTGAAAAATTCACGCAAACAGATTTTGTTGCATCCACGGCCGCTGGACTGGACGCAGGCCCGCATCCATTATGAGCGGTTGGTGGACGGCATCGCGGGATATCATTACCCCCGGTCCAATAAGCCGATCCACGAGGCCCGGTTGTATGACCTGATGTTGAGCAGTGCCCGTTTTGCTGAACAAATCGCTGAGTTGCAGTCGAAACCTTTGATCGGAAAAATTCTCAACCTGCGCTGTTCGCATCTCAATCTGGTCAGGGATTCCTCCGACTGGCTCTTTGCCAGCCCGGTGTATGCCTGGTTTAAGAAATACCGGGTGGGGTCCGCCGTTAAATATTCCACGTTATTGTATAAAGCATTCAAAAAGAGCCAGCCCGGAATTCTGTTCAAGGATTTCGCGTGGGTTCTGGCGAGAGAGGCCGGCAAAAGATGGTTTTTGGTTTATCTCCTTGACAAGATTGCTGTCGAAGCGAATTTCATTTACACGGGGAAAATTGAAAAATAAAAGGGCCGCAATGAATGGCCGTGCAGTTTATTCTTTCGTCTCCGGGAGAATATCGAGGCGGTAGGATACCCGCACTCCGCTGGCATAGACATCCGCCCAATGCGAATCCTGTTTTTGCCGGGGCGTGATGAGGTCGCGGAACGAACAGGAACGAGTGTAGTATTCCGACCAGTCCAGGGGAGAGAATTTAAAATCCAGCTTCTGAAACCATATTTCAAATAGCGCCCGTGTGGGCAAAGTTATCATGCTCAGGTCCTTGCCGCGGTAATCGAAGGTTTCCGGGAGGTGGTAATCCTTTTTGTCCGGCTTGGTCAGTGAGACGATCATCAGGGGCAGGTCGAGGGTTTCATCCTTGATGGCAGGGGTAACCACAGCGGCGTTTTTGCCCTGGACGGCGGCGTACCCGGCGGTGGCCAGTTTGTCGGCCATGTCCTGGATGAACTTGTCCACGCCGGAGGCATGCTGGGCCACCACCACGGCCGGAAATGGGCCGGTCCCGCTGGGCACGGAGGCATAGATATCCATCTCGGCCCCGTTCACCTGTACTTTTTCCCAAAACGACGGCATGCGGCCCTCCAGCTAGATAGGGGTATCCGGCAAGACGCCCTTCCGTGCCACCGGGCACATGGAGGGTGAATCGCATCAACCAGCTCTACTTAATTTGACGTCAGCCGAAAACACCGCCTTACTTCAGATGTTTGTTGAAGAAGTCGATGGTCCTGGGCCAGGCCGCCTTGGCCGACGCCTCATGATGGCGCTCCGGGTTGGTGTAGTCCATGAAGGCGTGACCCGCGCCCTCATAGGAGTGGAACTCATGGTCTTTGCCGAGGCGCGTAAGTTCAGCGTCCATCTTGACCTGGTCTTCGGGCGATGGGTTGCCGTCTTCTGAGCCGAAGTGGAACAGCATGGGGCAATTGATGTTGGCGGCCATGGAGAATGGGGTGTCTCCGGGGCCCCAATTGCCCATGATATTGCCGCCGTAGAACGGCACAACACACTTGAAGATGGGGTTGGTGGCGGCCATCAGCCAGGCGATGCGGCCGCCCATGCAGAAGCCGGTGACGCCGATGCGGTCATTGTCGATGGCGGAGTTGGCCTTGAGGAAGTCCACCGCGGCATTCATGTCGGCGATGATGTCGGCGTCCCTCAGATGTCCCAGGCGGTCCAAGCGGGGTCCGTCCATGATTTCCTGCGAGTAGCGGTGGAACAGGTCGGGCACCACGGCCACAAACCCCGCGTCGGCCAACTGGTCGGCCATCTTCTTGTCGAATTCGTCTAGGCCGCCCACGTGGAAGGCAATCACGACGGCTGGATGAGGCCCGGAACCCGAGGGAAGGGCGGCGTACATATCCATGTCGCTGCCGCCCACGGTCAGCTTGTCAGTAAAACTTGGCATGATGAATCACCTCATTCTTCGCGTTTGGCAACGCGTTTGGACTTGGATTGGGAAATTCTAACAGAATCGGGGGTTGTTGACTCGAGAAATCAGATCAAGCCGTCGGCGCGCACCGCCGTCATGGCTTCTTGGAAGGCGTTCAGGGTGTGGTCGATCTCCTTTTCGGTGTGAGTGCCGGACACCAAGAAAGTCTCCCGGCCCATGATATCCACGCCACGGTTCTGCAGGCCCCGTTTCATGGCTGTGACCGCAGGGGACGCGATGGATTCCGAGATTTTGGCGTGGGGCATGGTGCAGATCTCCCGGTCACAATCACAGTCGGCCAAGACCACATGAAGCATCGATGCGATGCCGTGTACGTGGCCGGGGATCTCCAGCCGGCCCAGAATGTCGTTCAGGCCCGCCTTTAACTTGTTGGCCATGGCGTCGGCGTTCTCGTTGATGGGCTGGGAGGCGATCATCTCCAGGGCCGTGGCCCCGGCTACGGCGGAGAGGGGATTGCCGTTGAAGGTGCCGGGATGATAAACGCGGTGGGTGTTGTCCCAGTCCGGGTCGTTGCGGTGGGCGATCATGTTGATGATATCCGCCTTTCCGCCAACGGCCCCACCCGGCAGACCCCCGGCCAATATCTTGGCCAGGGTGGTTAGGTCCGGACTAACGGCATAACGCTCCTGGGCTCCCCCGGGGGAAGCCCGAAAACCGGTCACCACTTCGTCGAAGATCAATATCACTCCGCTCTCAGTGGTGAGTTCCCGCAGTCCCTTGAGGTAGTTGGAGATGTCGAAGGGAAGCTGTCCGAAATGGGCGCCGGTGGGTTCCAGGATGATGGCTGCGATGTCAGGGTCGCGTTTGATGACGTCTTCAACGGCAGCTAGATCGCCAGACGGAACAATCACCATGGTCCCCCAAGTAGCCTCGGGGATGCCGGGGGCGGAGCGGTCGGAGCCGGCCATGGCGTAGTCGTGCCAACCGTGGAAATGGTCCTGCAGTTTGATGACCTTGTTCTTGCCGGTGTAGGCGCGGGCCAAGCGCATGGCCATCAGGGTGGCCTCCGTGCCGGAACTATGGAAGCGGAGTTTCTCGATGGACGGCATCAGCGCTTTGATGGCGTTGGCCCAGCGGACCTCCTCATCGGTGGAAGCTCCCAGGTGGGTGCCCCGGAGGATCTGCTTGGATACGGCCTCAGCTATGGCGGGATGAGAGTGCCCCAGCAATAGCGCCCCGTGACCCGAGACATAATCGATGTATTCATTGCCG
This sequence comes from Chloroflexota bacterium, assembly GCA_022570905.1. Lineage (GTDB taxonomy): Bacteria > Chloroflexota > Dehalococcoidia > Lucifugimonadales > UBA3495 > UBA9611. Next base: position 7,862 of record JACZYV010000097.1, on the reverse strand, counting down.
TCCACGTCCCACTTGAGCGGACCCTCGCCGTGGGTCATGAACAACGGGAAGGGCTGGGCGTAGCGGGTGTCATGGGTTACACCGCCGGGAAACAATTCGGAGGCCTCTACATATCGTTGGGCCGAACCGGGGTGCTTGGCGATGTAGTCGTCAAGTATCGTTACCATAAGGCCTCCTAAAGCTCTCGTTTGCCGCATCGGCCGCCGCGCCGCAACAGGGGCGTATTGTATCTTGAACGGTTGCCTCGCGCCACGCCTGCGGCGAACGCCGGAATAACGGAGGGCGGGGATTCAGCATCAAATATCAGCAGCTAAAAAGCAGGGCCGGCGAAACGCCAACCCTGCTTTTCGGTCCTACCTTACCTTGGTCCGAACTAGACGCTAGGTGATGACTCGGTGCGCATCTTGCTGAAACAATCACTGCAGTAAACCGGGCGGTCGCCCCGGGGCCGGAAGGGCACCATGGCGTCGTTGCCGCACTCGGCGCAGGTGATCGGATACATCTCTCTGGGGCCGTCTTGATACATCCCCCCAGACCTTTGCTCGGAGCGGCGGACTGCCCGGCAACTGCGGCAGCGCTTGGGTTCGTTTCCGAATCCCCTGGCTTGGAAAAACTCCTGCTCCCCCGCAGTAAAGATGAATTCCCCGCCACACTCCACGCAAGTTAGGGTCTTGTCTGCTAATGCCACTAGTTGACCTCCTGGGTCGTCCCCCTAATTTGGCTCCGCCGGTCAACTTGCGCCGGTTAGACACAACCCTCATCGCCGAAGGCTTTTGGTAACCCGCCCAGCCTGACCTTGGTTTTGCTTGGGGCACATTATACCCATTAAAACCCCGGATGCAACCAAATTTCCGCCTATCGTTAGATTCGTTGACAGAGGTAATCCAGTATCACGTTTCCTAATAATAGACGAATATCGTCATCCCGATGGCCGTTAAATCGTCACAGTTCTGAAGTGTTTGGCCGTGTTCCGTGTTGACATAACCGATATACCCATTTGACCTTAGGCCGCTGATCAGAGGCTGCGGTCAGTGGCTTAGGCGAATGCCAAGAAAATGGGGAAAATTCCCGGTGTGGGCGGTCGTCAGGCCGGGTATTCCGGCGCGGACCAGGGCGGCCGGTCATCGCTGGACCGCTCTTCGTCCACCAAGAAACAGGACGAGGCCTTGAAGACCGCCCACAGACGCTGTCCAGGCCGGATCTCCATCTCCTCCAACGCCCCGCCGGTGATGTGGCAGCGCAGGAGCTGTGCGCTGTCCCCGTAGTTACTGCAATTCAATGTAACTGCGTATCCAGGCGGACGGGACTCGACGGTGATCACCTCACCCGGCAGCCGGTTGCGGGCCGAAGACCCGGCCAGGTCTTCCTTGGCCAGGATGATATCCGATGCCCGGATCGCCACGGTGACCCGATCTTCCCCGCCGTCGTGCGCCGCGCTTCCGGAGACTTGCGTGTCCAGGGGCACTTCCAGCCGCAGCCCCGGACCAACGCAGGTCATGGTCCCATCCCTTGGGTTCCTTTCTTGGACCGTCAGATCGAATAGGTTCTCCACTCCCACCAGCCGGGCCACCCTACCTTGTCCCGGCTGCCCCAACACCTCCAGCGGATCACCGGTGACCAGGGTGCGGCCCTCATCGATAACCTGCACCGAATCCCCCAGGGCCAACGCCTCCTCCCGGTCGTGGGTCACCAGCATCACCGGCACCGGAGACTGGGCCAACATCGCCCGGAGCTCCCGGCGTAAAGTGCGGCGCAACTCGGCGTCCAGTGAAGCGAATGGTTCGTCCAATAGCAACATTGCCGGCCTGGACGCCAACGCCCTGGCCAAGGCGACCCGTTGTTGCTGGCCTCCGGAGAGCTCCCAGGGGTAGCGGTCTTCCAGGCCGTCCAGCTGAAAGAGACCAGACAGCTCTAAGACACGCTCTCTGCCAGCCGGCGAGCGGCGGTCCGGGAGTCCGAAAGCGATGTTGGCCGCCACGTTAAGGTGGGGAAACAGGTGGTATTGCTGGGTAAGATAGCCCAATCGCCGGTTGTGGGTGGGGACCCAGATTTCATCGCCACCGCCGCCGCCGTGGTAAACAACCTGGCCACCCACCTCCACGTGTCCGCGCACTGGACGCAAGAGTCCCGCGATGGCCCTTAGGGTGGTCGACTTGCCAGCGCCGGAGGGCCCAAAAAGCACCAACACCTGTCCGGGCTGGATCTCCCAGTTGGTCTCCAGATGAAAGCCGCCCACCTGGCATTCAACCCATCCGGTGGCGGTTGTTCCATCGGCCTGTTTGTCCAATGCCTTGTCCATCATCGCCCCTGCCAACGGCGCCGGGTGAGCAGTCCCAACACGGCCAACACCAATACCGAACCGGCCAACAGCATCACGGAGAGGGCCAGAGCGCCGTCCAGGCTGGTCTCCATGGCGGACATTATCGCCAGCGGCATGGTCTGAGTCTCGCCGATGAGGTTCCCGGCGAACATCATTGTCGCCCCGAACTCGGAGAGCGCCCGGGCCCAGGCCAGGCCCAGGCCGGTGAACATCGCGGGCGCGGCCAGGGGCAGGGTGATTCGAAAGAAGGTGCGCCAGGGCGAAACCCCCAGGGTCTGCGCCATATCTTCATATTCCTTGGCCACTGATTGAAATCCCAGTTTCGCCGAACGAATAAAGAAGGGCGAGGCGACGAATATCTGGGCGAACACCACGGCTGTGGTGGTGAACGGGATGGTTATGCCCAGGGTTTCCAGTCCGGACCCGATCAGACCGTTCCTGCCAAATGCCATCAGCATGGCGACACCAGCCACCACCGGGGGCAATACCAGAGGGAGTTCCACCAGACTATCCACGACCCTGGCCCACAGGCGATCGCTCCGGGCCAGCAGGTAGGCGAAGGGTGTGCCCAGCAGCACTACAACCGCCATGCTGATCATGCTGGTGAGCAGGGACAAGCGAAGCGCTGTTAGGGCCGCGTCACTGGTAACCGCGTCCAGAAATCCGCTCTGCTGGGAAGCCCGGACCAGCAACGCGATCACCGGCAGACCGATGAACAGGACGTATAGCACCGCGCCACTGCCGCCCAACACCCCAATGGGGTGGTTCCTTAACCGGGAAACCGCATCGATCGTCACCGATCGGCTCGCCAATGTGACCTCCAGTTGTTCCGAATCACGGCGACCTGAACCCGTGGCCTTTGAGGAGGCGTTGGCCGGCCTCCGATAGGACGAACCGAACGAATCCATGGGCCAATTCCATCTCGGGCGCGTCTTCAAGTACAGCGATGGGGTACCGGACGCTAACGTTGGCGGCAGCAGGGATGGGGATGACCCGGATGTCTCCCGCCGCACGGGCTGCCGAGGCGTCGGTCTGGTAGACGATGCCGGCGTCCACCTCCCCCAGAGCGACCTTCTGGACCACGTTCCGCACGTTCGGTTCCTCCGACACCAGGTTGGCCAGAACATCGTCAAGGAACCGGCTGCCCAGTCCCAATGCACCGTCCTGGGCCAGATTTCCCAGGACCTGGCGGGAATACGAGCCCACCGGAACACTGCTTTGGGCCAGGACTACCCTGACTCCGGGCCGGACCAAGTCTGAAATCTCGTGGACCGGTCCTTTGGCCATGGCGATCACAACCAGCTCATTGGAGGCGAAATCCGCGGGCGTTCCACCGATCAGGTCCGCCGCCACCAAGAGGTCCATCTGAAGGCGGTCTGCCGAGGCAAACACATCGGCCCTGGCGCCGAATTCCAGTTGAGAGCGCAACCTCTGGCTGCCGCCGAAATCCAGTTTCACGGCGACGCCGGGGTTTTCGGCCTCAAACGCCTGGGCGACGTCATTGAACGCCTCGGTCAGCGAAGACGCCGCCAACACCCGCAGGCTCGCGCCGCCGCCGCCCCCGCTACAGGAGAGGGTCAAAAACAACAGTGAGATGAAGAATAATTGTGCCTGCCGGCAAGGCAGGCACACGTTTATTGATCTAGGCATATCTCAGAATGGACTGATTGTAAAGTACTCTTGATATATTATCAAGTTTAATGTACTTTTAAGGCATGCCTCGCACCAACAGCAGCCTCCAAAATAACCTGAAGCGGGCCCGCGCCAGGGTTGGTCTTACTCAGGGCGAACTGGCCGGCCAGGCAGGCATCAGCCGTCAGGCCTACTCTTCCCTGGAGTCCGGCAGCGCCAACCCCTCGACCGAAGTTGCGTTGCGATTGGCGCGGGCCCTGGGAGAAAGGGTCGAGTCTCTTTTCTATCTGCCGGAACAGCCCCCGGCTGCCGTTGATGCCGAGCTCCTCGCGGGTTCTTCCCCTGGCCGGCCGCTCGGCGGTCCGGCCCAACGGGCCCGATTATTCCGAGTGGGACAAAAACTGCTGGCCCGCCCACTGAACGGGGCGGAAAACACCCGCCACGCGGTTGTGGCCGCCGAAGGGCTGGTCTTATCTCAGGGAAGGGAAGGACGAGTCACGGTACAGCCATTCGACCCGGAAGAGATCGATTCGCCGACCCTGGCCATGCTGGGCTGCGATCCGGCGGTGGGACTGTTGGAAACGGGCCTTCGTTCCAGGGGAGTGGCCTTGGTGGCGGGCGAGGAAAGCAGCCACCAGGCGCTGGTGGGTCTCGCCCGTGGGGAGGCTCACGTTGCCGGCTGCCACCTGCTGGACGACGCCACCGGCACCTACAACGATGCCTGGGTCCGTCAATTGGTGCCCTTTCCCTGCGTGTTGGTCACATTCGCATCGTGGCAGCAGGGCCTGATCCTTGCCTACGGGAACCCAAAACAGTTGGGCGGAGTGTCCGATCTGGCGAATCCTGGAATCAGGTTGGTCAACCGGCAGGCCGGTTCGGGAAGCAGAGCGCTGTTGGACCGGGCCTTGGCTGGGGCGGGTATTCCCACAGAGGCGGTGTTGGGTTACGAGAGAGAGGAATGGGGCCATCTCGCGGTGGCCGCCGCCGTGGCCTCGGGCAACGCCGATGTGGGTATTGGGGTCAAGGCCGCCGCCGTGGCCATGGGCTTAGACTTCCTTCCTTTGGAGGAAGAGCGGTACGACCTCGTGATCCCCGAGCACTTTCTATCCCATGGGCCGGTCCAGGTGTTGTTGGACCTGCTCCGCCGCCCCGTGTTGCACCGCCAGGTCGAGAGTCTGGGAGGCTACGACGCCTCCAACATGGGAGTCCAGGCTTCGACCGTTTAGCCTCCGCCTAGCCAGTCCCGCTTGACGGCGTTGTGCGGCTGGGTTGTAATTGGTCGGCCAAACGGCGGATGCGATCCGACCGCGCACCGGAGGTAAATCATGGCAATGGTACGATGTGTCACCGAGATGGGAATGGGCGTGGATGTCCATGGACTGGATTACACCAAAGCGGCCACCCGGGCTGTCTTCGACGCCATTCATCACAGCAGTCTGGGATTCCAAAGGATGCTGGGCAAGACCGCCGACGATATGACGGTCAATGTCACCATTGGCGTCTCCAAGCCGGAAAAAGTCGATACCAAAGCCGTGGCTGCTTCTCTCCCCCATGGAACGGCTACCTGTGAAGCGGTCATAGGCGGATTGGAGATTCCAAGCGTGGACGGAAATGACGGAATGCTCATCGCCAACGCGGTGATAATCGTCAGTTTCGACGACGGGAAATAACATCGTCAACTTTGATTGAATGAACCCCGGAACGACCTCATGGAGACACTCATGCCGTTCGTCATGAAAGGGGATGCCCACGGCGGCAGTTCCGCGTCCGGCACCCAATCAACCACCCTGGTGGGAAAGGACAACGGCGGGATTAACCTGACGGTGGTTAGCGCCGGCATCGATCCCGGCGCCGGCCTGGCCCTGCACATACACCCGGGTTACGAAGAGGCCACGTTAGTTGTGGAAGGGAATATCGAGGCGGTGCTGGATGGCGAGACCCGTGTCCTTGGCCCAGGCGACTTACTCCTGGCTCCGGCCGGGGCCAAACACACGATAAAGAACCGATCGGATAAACCGGCGAGGGTGTTGGCCATCTACCCAACCACCGCACCAGAAAGGGTTTTCGTCTAAACCGGTCTTGGAGTCGCCCGCTATCCAATAAGAAAAGCCCAGGCGACGCCTGGGCTTTTCTTGATCTCAATGCCGGCCGGCATGCGCCGGTCCGCTCTAGCCGTTGTTGGTCTTGGTTGACGCCAGGATGTTTAATTTCATTGCGTCGGCGTCCACTTGATGCACGGAAGTCAGATGCTCGCTCATGTCTTTTACGACGACGTCATCCGAATCACCCTTTGCGACATAACGGCAACCCTTACCTGAAGCATCCAAGGCCAGAGAAAGCAGGGAGTTGCAACGTGAGAACCTAACCATCTTAATCTCCTCCCGTTGTTGGCCGGACTACGCAGTCTGGCCCCAACCTGGTGAATATTCGGCGCAATCGAGCGGCGATCCGGGGATTTTAAACCCGCAGCCTAGCCAAGCCGCTTTGATGCAACCGGCCCTAGTTTACTCGACAGAACCCGACTCGTCCACAAGTAAATGCATCGGGCTATATCAAGTGCCGGATTTTTCGCGGGCGAGCCGGGCGATCTCCCACACCCTTTCGGCCTGGGCGCTACCGCTCAGGGTGATCCGCACCAGGGCCCGCCCCTCAACGAAGAACAGTGTTGACGCAGGTTGGCCGTGTAATTGTTCGACCAAAACGCCTGAGTTGTCTTCAAATCCCTCCACTGGTTGGGCCGTCACACCCTGGGCTATCTGGTCCTGCTTGATCCCGCCCAGGATGGTCAGTGCCAGGTGGTTGGAGTCGAAGAGCACTAGACTCTCAAGCATTGTGAAATCTGGGCTATTCAGCTCCACCTGGACCGCCGGTTCAAATTGGGACGTCTCCCCGTTCTCCCGGCTGGTCTCGGTGACCTCCTGGCCCGGAAAATCTTCGGGTCCCAGCAGCAGGTCACGCGGCGCAGTCGAGCCGCTGGAGCAGGCTGCCAGCAACACGGCAAACAGGGCGAGCAACACCGTTGGAATCAGACGCCTGTGATGGAGGACTGGAGTGATGCCAAAATGTGGTTCGACAGGTCCGATTACATCGAGACTCTCGACCTTCGGTCGGAGCTCACCACGAACGGAACCGAGCGTTATTACCGTTCGTCCTGAGCTTGTCGAAGGACATATTCGCGGGTCGAACGACACTTTGAAATAGCCTTCTGGGCATCGCCGGCTTGGACCACCCACTATGAAGCCTCATCACCTTCGGGCGCGCCCCAACCGCCGGCGCCCGGCGTGCGGATGCTGATCACGTCCCCAGCTTCGACATCCACCAATTCCTTGCCGGCCAAGGTGATCTCCTCGTACCCGCCCTTCAGCAGCACGTTCTCCCCCCGCTCTCCATGATGCCCACCGTGATAGCCGGGTGGAGGCAGCTTGCGCCGTTCCGACATCAGGGTGACCCTGGCGGGAGCGAGGAACTCCACTTCGCGGATGACGCCGTCCCCACCCCTGAACTTGCCGTCGCCGCCGGAGCCGCGCCGCATAGCGTACCGCTTGAGACGCAGCGGAAAGGCGAACTCCATGGCCTCCACCGGGGTGTTCATGGTATTGGTCATGTGAGTGTGGATGGCGGAGATGCCGTCCTTGTCTGGTCTCGCGCCCATGCCGCCGGCGATGGTCTCGTAATAGACGAACGGCTTGTTCCGGACCGGGTCGTGGCCGCCGATGATCATGTTGTTCATGGTGCCTTGGCTGGCCGCCGGGATCACCTCGGGCAGGGCCTGGGCCAAAGCCCCAAACAGGACGTCCGTTATCCGCTGGGAGGTCTCTACGTTCCCGGCGGCCACCCCGTGCTGTGGTTCTGGATTAACCAGACTCCCCAAGGGGGTGATGATGGTCAGGTGACGCAGGCATCCTTGGTT
>JACZYV010000222.1:0-3108 GCA_022570905.1 Chloroflexota bacterium | reverse complement strand
CGCTGGGGTCGAAGAAATACAGTTCCCGGCCCGTGAAGAACCCCTGGGCACGGTGTATCAGTTGGTCCACGCGCACCTGGCGCTCGCGGAACAGCTTGCAAGCCTGCACCAGCGTTTCCGGACTGACGGTGAAGGAATGATGGACCTGTTCCTGGGAATTGGCCTCGACGTCCACCGGATTTGTCCGTTCACAGAGCAGGATGCTGTGGTCCGCCACTTTGTAGCAGGTCATCCGGGAATTTCCCAGCCGGCCCACGTGCTCCAGGCCCAAGAGCTCACCGTAGAACTCCTCGGATTCTTCCAGGTTGTTCACCGGTATGGACCAGTGGGTGACGCCTTCCATTTTTAGCAATCCCATGGTTGCCTCCGATTCCGTTATGAATCCAGATACTGAAAACTTGATTCCAAGTTGTCGAACACCGCGGCGTCCGAGGGTATCTCCATGATCGCCGCCCCGGCGTAGCCCTTGGCGTCTAGGATGGCCCGCATCCGGTGGCAATCAAGGTCGCCGTCGGCAACGCTGGGGAGAGTCTCTCCATTCATCATTTGCTTGAAGTGGACGATCTTGATCATGTCCAAGGGCAGGGCTTCCAGTTCAGCCAAGGGGTCGGAATCCGGGAAACGGCGCAATTGGTTCGTCGGGTCAGGGCAGAGGCCCAAAGATTTCCCGGCCGATTCGGGAAGCACGCTCCGCACCCGCTCCACCAGCATGGCCATGTTGCGGATGGGCAGCGCGGAGTTCTCCAAAGACAGGATCACCCCCTGCCGCGCCGCCTCCTCAGCCAGCCCCGCCAGGTCCATGGCCTCTTCCGGGATGTCGCTGGGCGATTCCCAGGGGGCGTCGAAGGGCGCCGGGTCAACCAATCGGAGGTGAGGCTGGGAGCCGCCGACGGTCTTGGCTCCGGCCAATGCCGCCTGGAATAGTTCGCCTTCCGGGTCTATCTTCTGGGACAGGCAGGGCAGGGCCATGGCCAGGTCAAAGGTCAGCGCGGGGTACGCTCGCACGACCTCCTGAAGGCGGTCCAGGTTGGGCCGCCAGTCTTCCCCGGTCCCCTCCTCGCACTCTCCCAGGCAGGTCTGGCGTAGTTCGATATGCTTGGCGCCCTTCCCGGCCGCCGTCCCCACCAGTTCCTTAACCGTGTGCGAAGGCAACTGCTCCCGCCACGAATTGGTTATCGCTCCGAAGATCATGGTGGATTCCCCCATGGATTCCTCTGCCGGGTTAGTCTTTGTTAGACCAGGACGCCGAACCCGGACACAGTGCAGATCTCGATGCGGTTGCCGTCCGGGTCGTTCAGGTAGAAGGCCCGTTGGCCGTCGTTCCTGGTTTGGATATCAGTGGTCTCGATGCCTTTCTTGTTGAAATATTCGTGGGACGCCTCGATCTCATCCACCTCAAAGGCGGTGTGATGGGACGGGGCTGACGGAGCGTCCTCGTTCTCGATGATATGGATCATCGCCCCGCTGGGCAGTTGCAGCCAATAGAGGTGGTCGCTGTTGACCATCTTCGGGATCTGCTTCACGCCCAGGAATTCCTGGTACCACTTCAGGGCCGCGTCCTTGTCTTTGACGTTGTAGGTGATGTGGTTGATATTCTTCAGCCGGATGTTGTCGGCGAGCATCGGGCCCTCCAATACTTCAGATATGAGCCGGAATGACGCCCACTATAATAGTCCGGCTGGCGGAGAAACGGAACACCGGGCCAAACACCATCGCGCTGGTCCGGGCATGCGGTGGACGCCGCGCCCGCCGCGACGGTAATATTCCCGCAGCGATTGCGGTAAGCAGATGGGAAACGGCAGAGGACAAAGAGCATGAAGGCATCCTACTTCGGGGCGATGGGTTATTCGGAACGGCACACGTTCCCCGCCACCTGGCCGATTCCTCCGGCCTACAATGACCGCGAGACCTCGGTGCGGAGCTACCAAGAAGGCATGGAAGAGTGCGAATTGGCCGAGGATGTAGGCTTCGATTGGCTGAGTTTCTCCGAGCACCACTACTCGGGCCGGATCGCAACCGGGACCCCGTCAATCATGGCCTCGGCGGTTGCCGAGCGGTGCAAGAAGATCAAGATCGCCATGCTGGGGCACCTGCTGCCCCTGAACAACCCGGTGCGTATCGCCGAAGAGTTGGCGCTGCTCGACAACCTGACCAATGGCCGCGTCATCGCCGGGTTCCTCCGGGGCACACCCAACGAGGACCAGGTTTACAGCATCAACCCGGCGGAGGGCCGGGGCCGGCTGCTGGAGGGCATGGACCTGATCTTGAAGGCGTTGACCGAGCCCCAGCCCTTCTCCTGGGAGGGCCGCTACTACCAATTCCGGACCGTGGCGGTCTGGCCCCGTCCGGTGCAGCAGCCGTTCCCGCCGGTGGTGGTCGGCACCCGGAGCGACGACACCATCCGCTACGCCGCGGAGCACCGGCTTGGCCTGGGCGTGTCCTTCCTGCCGGTGGAGCAGACGGCGGTGATCACGGATAAATACCGCGGCTGGTGTGAAGAGGCGGGCTGGAGCCCCGGCCCGGACAGCATCGTCTACCGGGGCAGCATCTACCTGGCCGAGACGGACGAACTGGCCAACGATTGGTTCGAGGGCCTCATGCAGTCCAAGCCCGGGCCGAACATCCCCCTGCGGCGGACGGTGGCCGAGGCGATCCAGTCAGCCCGCACCGGCGGGTCGTTCGACCTGCGGGGCGTGGTGGCCGGCAGTCCGGAGGGCGACGTGGTGGGCAACTCCTTGGGCATCAATTTCCTGGGCGGACCCGACACCGTGGCCAAACAGATCAAGGAGTTCCATGACCGGTGCGGCGTGGGCGTGATCGACATGCCGTTCCAGCAGAACAAGGTGGACCACAAGGGTGTCATGAAAGAGATCGAGCTGTTTGGGAAGGCCGTCATCCCCCAGATCAGAGAGTTCTAAGCATGGCCTTCGAAGAAAAGCAGGTGGAGGCCGATGGCTTCAGCATCCGCTACTGGGAGGCCGGGGAAGGCCGGCCGGTGGTGATGCTGGACCGCACCGGATGGCGGAGCACCATGCTCCATGACGCCCTGGCCAAGACTTATCACGTTTTTTCCTTGGAGCTTCCCGGTACTGGAGGTTCACCCGTCAA
>JACZYV010000096.1:0-11840 GCA_022570905.1 Chloroflexota bacterium | reverse complement strand
CGCCATCGACAGCGGGTCGGTTTTCGAGACCGCGGCCAAGGTGCTGGACTACCAACCTGAGATCATGACCATCCGGCCGAATACGGTGGCCGACATCCTCCAAAACGTGCGCAACATCGCCGCCGCCGCCGGCGCGGCCCAGCGCGGGCATGACTTGGCTGAGTCGTTGCAAAGCCGGATCGGGACGGTGGTGGACGGCGTGGCGGAGGAGGGCGTACGGCCCAGAGTGTTGTGCCTGGACTGGTTGGACCCACTGCGGAACACCGGACAATGGGTGCCCGAGTTGGTGGAACTGGCCGGAGGTGAAGAAAGGTTGGCGGTGGCCGGAGGCCTTTCCCGTGAGCTCACGTGGGATGAGATCGTTGAGTACGCTCCCGAATATCTGATGGTGATGCCCTGTGCCTTTGACCCGGAACGGGTGCGCCGGGAGACAGCGGAGAAACTGACCGGGTTAAAGGGCTGGAACGACCTGCCTGCGGTGCGGATGGACCAGGTCTTCCTTTTCGATGGCCGCATACCAACCCGCCACGGGCCCAGGGTGGTAGACGTGCTGGAAGGGCTTGCGGAAGCGATGCATCCCCAGCGTTTCAAGGGCATCTCAACTGATGAAGTGCTAGTGAAAGACCGGCCATAGCACGAGATTCCCGGCCTTCCGTTTGTTCAGTTTGTCCCATTGGATAAGATAATCTCAGGGACGACGTGAAACCTTTCGTTGGGACTGGGACGTAATACTAGGCACCAACCTGATTCAAGCGGCCCGACCGGTCCAGTGTCCTGGGGTTCCAGAAAACACAAGACACGGGGTAACGTAGGGAGCATCATCGGATATGTTTCAACCCATCAGTAGGGCAATCAATTTAAGCGACCGTAACATCATGCGGACTATCGTGCTGCCGGTGGTGGTGGCCACCATCGCGCTGGCGACGGCGTTCATCGGCGCGATCATCATCGGCAGCGACAGCGGCATCGACGGCATAAATGGGTTTGTTGAATCCCTGTCGGGCAGTTCAAGCTCCACGTTGGGAGGCTGGGGTCTCCTGGCGCCCCTTGGATTCGCCTTTGCGGTGGGCATGGCGTCGGCGGTAAACCCATGCGGGTTCGCCATGCTGCCCGCTTACCTGGGCTTGTACCTGGGAGACGCAGATAAAGAGGCCGTACAGCGGAGCGCGTTCAAACAGTTGCGCCAGGCCCTGATCGTGGGCGGCACCGTCACCGCCGGGTTCGTGGTCCTGTTCGGGTCGGCCGGGTTGGTCATCGGACTGGGAGCGAGGACGTTCATCATTGACGTTCTGCCCTGGCTGGGGTTGGTGATCGGCGTTGTTCTGGCCATCTTGGGTTCCTGGATGCTTGGCGGTGGCAAGCTTTACACCGGGATCGCCGCCCGGGCCGCCAGCAACATGGGCAACCCCGCGCAGGTCAGCATGAAGGGTTACTTCATCTTCGGCATCAGCTACGCCACCGCGTCGTTGAGTTGCACCCTGCCCATATTCTTAGCGGTGGTGGGGACCAGCCTGGCGGTGTCCAGCATCGGCACATCTCTAGGCCAGTTCTTCCTTTACGCATTGGGGATGGGTGTGGTCATCACGGCGTTGACCGTGGGGATCGCGTTCTTCAAGACCGCCATGATCGGCGGCATGCGCAAGGCCATGCCCTACGTTCAACCGGTGGGGTCGTGGCTGATGGTCATCGCCGGGATGTACATCGTATTTTATTGGCTCACCATTGGCGATCTGCTTTAGATCGAGACTTTTTAAGTAGAGACCTGCTCTAAGATGGAATTAGCACTACCCAAAAAATGGTTAATCGCCGGAACGGTCTTCGCAGCCGTCCTAGGCATAGCATGCGGCAGCCAGGTTGGCTCCTCCGCATTGTCCAGCCCGCTGAACGTTGCGGACACCAGCAACTTGGTCGCGGACACCGGTCCGGGTCCCTCACCCATAGTTGAACCGGACCCTCTCTTCCGGGCCGAGTTGGATGACGCCCGGTTCGATACACGCGGCTGGGATACCGATTTCAGCCGCCACACGGTGGCCTTTGCGGATATCTTCTCGGGCGGCGTGGGCCGAGACGGCATCCCACCCATCGACAATCCCCGGTTCGAGTCCATCGAGGAAGCCGAGGCGGTGATGAACGACCTGGAGCCGGTGGTGACGTTCAAGATCAACGGCGAGGCCAGGGCGTATCCGCTGGCCATCCTGACCTGGCATGAGATCATCAACGATGTGGTGGGCGGCGAGCCGGTAACCATTACCTTCTGCCCGCTATGCAATTCGGCGTTGACTTTCAAACGGACGCTGGAAGGCCGGGTGTTTGACTTCGGGGTGTCCGGGAACCTCAGAAATAGCGACCTGATCATGTGGGACCGGCAGACTCAGACCTGGTGGCAGCAGCTAACCGGAGAGGCCATCATCGGTGAGCTGGCGGGTCATCGTCTGGAATTCGTCCCCGCCTCCATCATTTCCTGGGCCGACTTCAAAGCGGCCAATCCGGACTCGCTGGTGCTGTCCCGAAACACCGGTTTCGACCGTCCTTACGGCAGCAACCCTTACAGCGGCTATGACCGGGTCGACCGGCCGCCCTTCCTCTTTGATGGAGACCTGGACGAGCGGCTGTTGCCCAAAGAACGGGTTGCCGCTTTCGAAGTAGGCGGCGTGTCGGCCGCCTTCCCCTTCCGCAGGTTGGAGATTGAGCGTGTCGTCAACTACCAGGTAAACGGGACCGATGTGGTGGTCCTCTTTAAGCTTGGCACCGTTTCCGCCTTGGACCGGGCGTTGATCATCGACTCAAAAGATGTCGGGTCCACGGGGGTTTTTGAGGCACACCTCGACGGCCGGAAATTGACTTTCAGCTTGCAAGACGGTGAATTCGTCGACGACCAGACGGGCAGCGTTTGGAACATCCTTGGCGAGGCGGTGGAAGGAGAGATGACGGGCAAGTCACTGACGCCCATCGTCCACGGCAACCACTTCTGGTTCGCCTGGGGCGCGTTCAACCCCGAGACCCTGATCTACAAAGGAGTGGGGTAGACCCTAGCTGACAGCCATCAGCGGTCAGGGGTACGAAATCCCCCTCGGTCCCCCTTTATGAAAGGGGGAAGGTTCAAGTCCCCATTTATGAATGGGAGAAAGGTCAAGTCCCCCTTTGTAAAGGGGGATTTCCGCTGCCTGCCTCCAGCGAACCCACATCAACGAACCACCCCGCCACCGGCAGGTGAAGCTGAAAGCTGATAGCTGACAGCTTTCTTGCCAGGCCCGTACCCCCCAGGTAGAATGGCCCATACCATTCTGCAGGGGGGATTTTTTTATGTACGACAAGCCGATGCTGGGTTTGGGCCAGGCTCAGGACGCCATAGCCGCCATCTTGGCCGAGGCCAACAAGGAACCGGACCGGCCGCTGGCCATCGCCATCGTCGATGACACGGGCAGCATGATCAGCTATGGCCGCATGGACCGCTGCCGCGAGGTACCCAAGCGCATGGCCATCCGCAAGGCCTACACCTGCGCCCTTTCCGGGCAGGACTCCAAGGACTATGCCGAGCGTCTGGCCGGCCAGGGCCGCACCGTGGCCGAGATGGGAGACCCCATGCTGGCCGCCGTCCAGGGCGGAGTGGTCATCCTCCATCCCGGCAGCGGCTCCATCATGGGCGGCATCGGGGTGAGCGGCCTGGCGGCCCAAGAGGACGAAGACCTGGCGAAGATCGGGTTGAAAGCCATGGGGCTTTAAGCTGACAGCTAACAGCGGTCAGTTTAAAGCTTCACCTGCCGGGGGCGGGATTGGTTGGTTGGAGTGGATTGACTGGAAGCAGGCAGCGGAAATCCCCCTGAATCCCCCTTTGTCCCGATTCAGATCGGGAGGGGACTTGAACCTTCCCCCTTTCATAAAGGGGGACCGAGGGGGATTTCGCCCCCTGATTCACCAACCAACTTTAAGTCCCGAAACCCGTCCGCCACCGGCAAGTGAAGCTGATCACTGATAGCTGTTAGCTGACCGCCGCGACTAAAAGGAGCACCCATGTCCAATCCCAGAGCTGAATTTTCACCCATATTCGACCGTAAACCTCTGAAGCTGCCCGGCGGCGCGCGGGTGGCTGTATGGCCGGTGATCAACGTGGAAGAGTGGGATATCAACGAACCCATGGCCCGCACGGTGCTGCCCACGCCCCAAGGGGTGTCGGTCATACCGGACATACCCAACTTTGGGTGGTTCGACTACGGACTGCGGGTCGGGTTCTGGCGGTTGAAACAGGTGTTGGACAACTACGGCATCCGGGCCACCGTGAGCCTCAATGCGTCGGTCTGCCACAGCTACCCGCAATTGGTGGAAGAGAGCATGAAATCCGGGTGGGAGATGCTGGCCCACAGCTACATACAGCGGGTGATCAACAAGGAACCCGACGAGCGGTTCGCGATACGGAAGACCATCGACACCATCAAAGAGTTCACCGGCACCGCGCCCCGGGGTTGGATGGGGCCGGGGTTGGCCGAGACATTCGATACCCCGGATATCCTGGCCGAAGAGGGGATCGAATACATCGCGGACTGGTGCAACGACGACCAGCCCTACCCCATGATAGTGAAGTCGGGCAGCTTGGTGGCTCTCCCCTACACCGTGGAACTCAACGACATCCCGGTGTATCTGGTGCAGCACCACCGCTCGCCCGAGCTTTTCGAGCGGGCCAGGGACCAATTCGACACCCTGTACCGGGAGGGAGAGGAGAGCGCGCGAATCATGTGCGTCTCCACCCATCCCTATATCACCGGCGCCGCCCACCGCATCAAGTACTACGACAAGATCTTCGAGTACATCCGTCAGCACGACCATGTGGTGTTCATGACCGGAAGCGAGATTCTGGACTGGTACATCCAGGAGACGGCGACCTAAATCCCCCTAAATCCCCCTTTACAAAGGGGGACTTGAACCTTCCCCCTTTCATAAAGGGGGACCGAGGGGGATTTCCGCAGCCACCAACAAACCAAACCATGGAGAAATAACCAAATGCCATTTGAACCAGGAAAGATCCAGACCTACGTGGGCACCGGGGAACAGGGTTACGCTGGAGACGGCGGCCCGGCGGACCAGGCGGTCTGTACCGAGCCGTTCATGTGCGATTTCGATTCCGCCGGCAACCTCTTCTACTCCGAATCCCGGAACAACGTTATCCGCCGGGTGGACAAGGCCACCGGCATAATCACCACGGTGGCCGGAACCGGGGAGGCGGGAAATAGCGGCGACGGCGGCCCGGCCACACAGGCGACCATGAGGGAGCCCTATTCCCTGCAGGTGGACCGGGCCAACGGCGATATCTACATCGTTGACCGGCTATCCGCTGTCATCCGCAAGGTGGACGGCGCCACCGGCATCATATCAACCGTGGCCGGCACGGGAGAGCAGGGTTACAGCGGCGACGGCGGGCCGGGGAACCAGGCCATGTTCCGCGAGCCAAACGACTGCTTCCTGGACGGCAAGGGCGGCCTGCTCATCGCCGATATCCAAGACCAGCGGATCCGCCGCCTGGACCTGGCCACCGGCATCATCACCACATTCGCCGGCAACGGTGAGAAGGAACGCTCCGGGGACGGCAAACCGGCTCTGGAAGCCAGCATCATGGGCGCCAGGGCGGTCTGCATGGACAGCAAGGGCAACACCTACGTCGCCGAACGCGAGGGGAATGGGGTCCGCAAAGTCGATGCCAACGGGATCATGAGCACGGTGGCCGGCACCGGCGAGCGCGGCTACGAAGGCGACGGCGGCCCGGCGTTGACTGCCACCTGGGGGTCGCCCAAGGCCCTCCGCTGCGACGCCCAAGACAACGTGATCGTGGTGGACACCGAGAACCATGCCATCCGGCGCATCGACGCCGCCACCGGGATCGTCACCACCATCGCCGGCGGCCGGTTGGGTGGCGAGGGAGACGGCGGCCCGGCCACCGAAGCGGGCCTGGACCGGCCCCACGGCTGCGGTATCGACGCCCAGGGCAACATCTTCGTGGCCGACAGCAACAACCACCGGGTAAGGGTGGTGGGCGTTTAGCGGGCGGGCCGGGGTTTGAGGCCAGTTAAGAGCCCAGGCCGGGGATGATGACGTCCTTGAACGCTTCCACCTCTTTGGTTGGCATCTCGTAGCCACCGTCTTGGGTGTGAGTCGGGAAGATGAACACCTGCTCGACTCCCGATTCAGAACCAGCCCGCCGCAGGCGTTCTAGGCATTCCTGGGGCGTGCCGAACAGCCCGAATGCATCGCAGATGGCGTCCGCTTGGCTGTCGGAGATCTTCTCCGGAACGAAATCATCAGGGAGGTCGATTCCGGCCTCCCGAAGCCAGATCAGGTTGGAGTCGCTGGGGTACTTCAGGTACGGCTGGTCGGACCGGAACCACAACTGCGGCCAGCGCCTGGCCCTCGCTCCGTCCTCGTCGATGGTCGTGGGCGTGATGTAGATGGTGTGAAAGCCGTCCAAGTCGCGGTTGCCTCGCTCGGCGCCGGTCTGAAGCCTGCGCCGCGCCGCCGCCACGGACCCGGGGTGCAGACCCACCAGCATCAGCGCGCCGTCCGCGACTTCTCCGGCCAGCTCAACCATCCGTGGACCCGCCGCGGTCATGAAGATGGGAGTGGGAGGGTCGCTGATATTCCTTAGTTTGGTCTCCGTGCCGTTGAAGACCACCGTCTCTCCCCGGAGCAGCCGTCTCATGGCGGTGATGGCCTGGCGCATCGTCTCAAGGGACGCCCGCGGACGCCCGATATTGCCCACCGCCAGATAGCCGGGACCAACGGTCAGGCGGACCCGGCCGGGAGCGATCTCCTCCAGGGTGTGGGCCAGAGACGCCAAAACACCGGGATGGCGGGTCACCGGGTTGGTGGTGGCGGGGTAGACGGTGAGGCTGGAGGTGCGTTGGGCGGCCAGGGCCAGGGTCAGGTAAACATCCCGGCCGCTGTGTTGGTGGTCGTGGACGCCCACTCCCGAGAAACCGGCGGCCTCACAACCGGCGATGAACTCGGCGGTCTCGATCACCGGCAATCCCACCGGTACCCTGATATCTACCTTCATCGCCATTGCTTGATTCCCTTCTTGCGTCTATTATGGCCTGCGGACTGGTTCGGGGCCTTCGGCAGGACTTTGTCATACAATACCCGAATCCAGCGTCAAGGAGCACCCATGCGGACCATAGATATTCACGCGCACGTCACTCCAGTGGGATTCGTGGAGGCCGGCAAGCGGGGCGAGGACTGGCACGGAATGCCCCTCGACGCCATGAACGTCCACCGGAACAATCCCAAGACTTACTGGACACCCGAAGAGCGCCTGGCCGACATGAATTCACTGGGAGTGGATGTGCAGGTGCTGTCCACCAACGCCTATTTCTACAACTATGACGGAGACCCCGGCACGGTCTCACTGATGACCCAAGAATGCAACAACTACGTCGCGGAGTTGGTCAAAGACCACCCGGACCGTTTCTCGGGGTTCTCCACCCTGCCCATGCAGGACATCAAGGCGTCCATCGCCGAACTGGAGCGGAGCATGGGGCTGGGGCTGAAGGGCGCCATGATCGGCGATAACGTGAACGGCGAGACCTTCGACGAGAAGAAATTTCTTCCCTTTTGGAAAGCCGCCGAGAGCCTTGGCGCGGTGATCCTGGTGCACCAGGGCGGCGAGACCGTGGTGAACCACCGCATCAGCCGCTACCACCTGCCCAACACCATCGGCAATCCGGCCGACCGGGCGTTGACCTTCGCGGCGTTGGTCTTTGGTGGCGTGATGGACGCCTGCCCCGGCCTTAAAGTTTGCCTGTGCCACGGTGGCGGATACACCTGCTACGGCATCGGGCGCATGGACCGCGGCTGGCAGGTGCGTCAGGAGGCCAGGGCCAACATTCAGCAGCCGCCCAGCGCCTACCTCGACAAGTTCTACTACGATTGCCTCACCCACAGCGAGACGGCGCTGCGGTATCTCATCGACAGCGTGGGCATCGACCGGGTGGTCTTCGGCACCGATTGGCCCTTCGACATGGCCATCGACTGGCCGGTGTCATGGCTCCTGGGTCTGGAGAGCCTGAGTCAGGAGGAGAAAGAGGCGATCTTGCACAAGAACCTGGAAAAGCTGTTGGGGATCTAAGGTCGGTGCCACGTCCGGTTCCGAGGTTGTTCGTAGGGGCGGGTTTCCAACCCGCCCTGTTTATCCGCAATAACAATTGCCGGAGTGAAGAGCCTTGCGTAAAACGGCGTAGGGGCAGGTTTCCAAACCTGCCCTTTTTGTCTGCCACGGCGGTTGCCGATGGGATGGGTCTTGCATGCGGCGGCGGACCGGTTCATTTACGGAACCCGAGCGTCGTTTCCAAATGCCAGGGCGGGTTGGAAACCCGCGCCTACGCCGGTGGTAAACCGATCGCGATCTTTGACCTAACTCTTCCGGTCGGCGTATGCCTGTTTTGCCCGGTCGATGGCCCGCACGCGTCCGGCCACCAGCTTGTCCTTGCGCTCGGCCGCCCAGCGGTTGGACGCCATGGTGGCGGCCACGGTGCCTTGGAACTGGGGCATGACGTAGCGGGCCAACAGCTCGTAGCTGCGGAGCATCTTTTCCCGGGACGTCCAGTCCACGGTCTGGACCAGGAATCCGCCGAACCCCCCGCTCTGTTCCTGAAGCCGGTTTATCGCTTCGATGCAGTCGTCCGGGGTGCCGACGATCCAGGACCCGGACTCGGACATGTTGTCGACCACCTTGTCCATGGGGCCGTCGAAGACCGGTTTTCTCCCGTTGGTGCCTTCGGAATATTCCCGGAGATATTGGGCTGAGCCCACCCGGATATCGTCCAAGGCCTCCTTCCGGGTTTCGGCCAGATGGACGGGCAGGACCAATCTCCAATCGTGCCGGTTCATAGTTTGGTTATGTTCTTTCGCCGATTCCTCGGCTATCGCCCAAAGCCCTTTCAGGTCGGCGGGGCCGGCCGATGGGTCCCGCGGCACCGTGATTGTGAGCACCGAAGCCCCGTGTTTCCCAGCCAGCGCGACCCCGGCTGGGGTCTGGATGGATGCCACGGACACCGGCATGTAGGGCTGCTGGAACGGGCGCAATTGGAGCAAGCCTTCGTTAAGTTCAAACCAATCGCTTTTATAGGTGATGGGCTCGGACTCGGTGAACAGCCGCAGGATTATCCCCAGCGACTCGTCCATGCGTTCCCTCTGTGTCTCGTGGGAGATTCCCATCATGTAGGCGTCGCCGGGCAGGGCACCCGGCCCGACCCCAAACAGCACCCGGCCGTGGGTCATGTGGTCAAGCTGCACCATGCGGTCGGCGACCATCAGCGGGTGATGGTACGGCAGGCTCACGACGCCGGTGCCCAATTTGATGTAACGGGTCCGTTGGGCCGCGGCGGCGATGAAGATCTCCGGCGAGGCGATGATTTCCCATCCCGCCGAATGGTGCTCGCCGATCCAGGCTTCATCGAAACCCAGGGTGTCCATCCAGTCGATCAACTCCAGGTCGCGGTCCAAGGCCAGTGTTGGGTTCTCTCCGACCCGATGAAACGGCCCCATGAAGGAACCGAATTTCATCCGTTTAGGCATATCCATCTGGTTCTTCCTTCGGAGCTTTGTCTGCTCCCTCCCGTGGTTGCCGCTGTCTCTGATCACCGCCGGCAGGAGGCGGATGTTGACCGGCAAGCGGTGTGTTTAGTTTACTCTCAGTCGAGGTTGAATCCAAACAATTGATACTATCCTAGCGAGTTTATCCGCACGGACCGGCGGGGGCCCGCACATTGGGACCCGCTCCGGTTGCTTGGGTATTTTGCTAGAATGCCTCTGATTGATCTGAGCCTGCGCCTAGAGCCGATATGACCGCACCTGATAACAACATGGACCGGGCCTTTCAGGAATTTCTGAAGGCGCATCCGGCATTCGAGTCGACCCGGGTATTGGACGAACTGCGCCGCACGGAATACGGCCGGTTGGACCGCCTGGGCCAGGTCTTCCTCGACTACACCGGTGGCGGACTCTACGCCGACTCGCAGGTGCGGGAATTCTCAGAACTGCTGGAAGGCGGTATCTTCGGGAACCCACATTCGGACAGCCCCGCGTCGTCGGCGACGACCGTCTTGGTGGATCGGGCCCGTGATTCCGTTCTGAAGTATTTCAACGCGCCAACCGATGAGTACGTGGCCATTTTCACGGCCAACGCCACCGGCGCCATCAAGTTGGTGGCGGAGGCCTACCCGTTCCAGGCCGGCGACCGGTACCTGCTGGCCTTTGACAATCATAATTCCATAAATGGAGTGCGTGAATTCGCCCGCGCCAAGGATGCGGATGTCACGTATGTGCCCGTTATCCCTCCTGACCTACGGTTGGACGAAGCCCAGTTAAGGACGCAACTGGATCAGCCCAACGAGGGTGGACACAATCTGTTCGCCTACCCGGCCCAGTCCAACTTCTCCGGCGTGCAGCATCCCATGGAGTGGACCACCTACGCCCAAGAAAGAGGGTGGGACGTCCTGTTGGACTGCGCGGCCTTCGCGCCCTCCAACCGGCTGGACCTGGCCCAGGCGCTCCCCGACTTTGTGCCATTGTCCTTCTACAAGATGTTCGGTTACCCCACCGGCGTTGGGTGTCTGCTGGCCCGGAAGAGCGCGCTGGCCAAGCTGGTCAGGCCGTGGTTCGCGGGCGGGACCATCACCATCGCCTCGGTGCAGGCCGAGAAACACTTTCTCGCCGAGGGCGAACAGGCCTTTGAGGAAGGGACCCTTAATTACCTGAACATACCCGCCGTTGAGATAGGACTGCGATATATAGAGTCCATCGGCATCGAAACCATCCACGACCGGGTCTGGTGCTTGACCTCCTGGCTGCTGGAGAACCTTCTGAGTCTGCGGCACAGCAACGGAGCGCCGGTGGTCCGGGTCTACGGCCCAACCACCATGGAGGCCCGCGGGGGCACCTTGACCATAAATTTCTACGATCCCAAAGACGCCTTGATCGACCACCGCCGCATCGATGACCTGGCTGGCCGGGTTGGAATATCCCTGCGGACCGGGTGCTTCTGCAACCCCGGCGCCGGGGAGATGGCCCACGGCCTCACCGAGGAAGACATGGCCGCGGCCTTCGAGAACAGCGAGCGCATGACCTTTGAGCAGTTCTTGAGCGTGTTGGAAGACCGGGACGGGAAGAACGCCGGCGCGGTCCGCATCTCCATGGGCCTGGCGTCCAACTTTGCCGACGTGTACCGGTTCTGGGACTTCGCCCGGAGTTTCATAGACCAAACGGCCGGAGAGGTTTAACCGGCGGGTTACCCCCATCCCAACCTTCCCCGCAAGCGGAGGAAGGGACGATTACATGATGCTGGAGGATTTGATGCCCGACCTAGAAAGCATGTTGGACCAAGTCGATGAGCTTCGGGATGAGATCGTGGCGCTGGAGCAGGACTTGGTGCGCATACCCACTGTGAACACCGGATTCATGCCCACCGGCAACGAAACGGAAGTGTGCCGGTACATGGAGAAGTGGCTGGCCGAAGACGGCATCGGCTCCGAGACCATCGAGTCGGCGCCGGGCCGGGGCAACTTCATCGCCCGGTTGGAAGGCAGCTCGGGCAAGGCCGGCCTGATGTTCATGTCTCACACCGACGTGGTGCCGGTGGAGGAAGAGGAGAAGTGGCGCTTCCCTCCCTTCAGCGCCACGATAGCCGACGGCCGGGTCTTTGGGCGCGGCGCATCGGACTGCAAGGGGCTGCTCACCTGCCAATTGATGGCCATGCGCATCTTAAAACGCAATGGGGTCGAACTGGAAGACAGTCTGATCCTGGCGTCCTGCGCCGATGAGGAGCACGGCGGGCGTTACGGGTTCGGCTGGATGGCCGA
>JACZYV010000007.1:0-42445 GCA_022570905.1 Chloroflexota bacterium | reverse complement strand
TGTACTTGCCGTCCTTGGTTGTCAGGTTCCAGCCCACGTGGTCCCGGTGGGCGTGGGTCAAGACCACCATGTCCACGTCCTCAGGACGCATGCCGTGGGATTTGAAGTCGTCCAGCAGCTCTCCCCACGGGGTTTCTGGAGTAACTTTGGGCCCCAGGCCGGTGTCTACGACGATAGTGTGGCCATCCGACTTGATCAAGAAGCAGGCCAGGTTGAAGCTGACGCCGTTGGAGGCAGATAGGTGGGCTTCCTGCCCTTTCCAGTCATCCGCGGGGATGTCTGGGAAGAAGTTGCAGAGGTCGAACTCCAAGACTCCGTCCGATAGTGAAGTAATCTCCACGTTGCCGATGGTCAGCTTATCGTTTGGCAATTCAGCACTCCCAGTGGCTCGTTGTTTCAGCGTGACCGGCAGATTATAAGCGGGCTCACCAAGAGTGGCAATCGGGTGGAGCAGGACGGGCCGCCCAAGGTCACCCTGGTCCCGGCCGGAGTCGGGAGAAAGGTCTCGTTGCTATCGGCGAGACTTGTAGGCGAGCAACGAGATTCTTCGTCGGCTGCGGCCTCCTCAGAATGACAAAACTAAGCTGGGACGGTTCCCTGCTTACCTGAAGTAATGGCTAGCCGGAAATCCCCCTAAATCCCCCTTTGCAAAGGGGGACTTGGAATCCAAAGGGCGTTGGAGGATTTCCGTCACCCGCGGTGGTCGGCGACTATCCGGCCTTCTTTCAGCACCAACCGCAGCTTTCGCAGGTTCTCGATGTCGGCCAATGGGTTGTCCGCGACCACTATCAGGTCGGCCAGCTTGCCCGGCTCCACGGTGCCCAGTTCCGGGCCCACGCCGCACATCTCGGCGGCGTTCTTGGTGGCGGCGGTCAGCGCCTGCCAGGTCGTGGCCCCGCACTTGACCCACAGGCCCAGTTCCAGCAACGCGGAGTCGCGCATGGGCGAGATGTCCGACCCCAAGGCCATCTTGACGCCGGCGTTCAGGGCCGCTTGGAATGACCGGCGGTGCTCTTCCGCCGCGGCATCGGCCCGCACCACTAGGTCAGGCGCCAGGTTCTTGCGCGCGGCGTAGGCTTTTTCGTGCTCGGTTGTGGCCAGATTAGGGGAGAGTTGGCTGATGCTCAGGGTGGGCACGTACCACGTTCCGCTGCTGACGAAGTCCGTGATGCAGTCCTCGTCGGTGATGTAGGCGTGCTCCACGCTGTGGGCGCCCAACTTGATGGCCATCTTGACGGCCTCGGGATGGGTGGCGTGGGCCATGACTGGAAAGTTGCGCTGCTTGCACAGGGCGAACGCGGTCTCGATCTCCTCGGGCAGCAGGAAAGACTCGGTATGCCGGTCCCACCGGGGGCCCATGATGCCGCCGGTTAGGTTGAGCTTTATGTGGTCCACGTCGTGTTTCATCTGGTCGCGGATGGCCTGGGCGTACCCGTAGGGGCCGTCGCACTCCCTGGCGTGCCCGGAGGTCAGGAAATGGCCGCCGGTGGTGGTCAAGAAATTCCCGCAGGCGAAGACCCTCGGCCCGGCCGGACCCTGGCCCTCAAAGGCCCGCCGCCAGGCCACGTCCATGAAATGTCCCGCTCCGCCGCTGCGCACGGCAGTTACTCCCGCCTCGATCAGCCCTCTTTGCAGGTTCTGGCCGAAGGCGGCGGTCAGTTGCGCCACGGTGGTGCCCGCTGGGTTGGGGTGCTGGGGGTGGATATGCACGTCCCACAGTCCGGGCAGCAGGTAGGAGCCTTCCAGGTCGATCACGCGGTCACCGGACGAGTTGGCGGGCGGGCCGCCGTCCCGTATCTCCAGGATGCGCCCATCCTCGATCACCACCGTGGCTTGAGACTTGGGGTCGGGGTTTACGCAGTCGATGACGTTGCAGTTGGTCAATATCAGGCGCAATGGAATCACTTCCTGGCAGGTCAGTTAAACGTTATGCACCGGGCGGGGTCGGCCTCGGCCAGCACCGGAGCCGGGTGCCCGGTGTGGATGTAGTCGGCCAGCAACTTGCCGGCCATGGGGCCGCGTCCGAACCCGGAAGACGCCAGGCCGGTCAGGACGAACAGGTTCTCGAATCCGGGGACCTTGCCGATGATGGGCTTCCCGTCCTTGGAGAAGGGCATGATTCCGGCCCAGGTGCGGCCGATGGGCAATCTGCCCACCAAAGGAATCACCTCGGCCGCCTGGCCCCGGTTCACCTCGATGCCCTCTGCGTCGGGGGTGTAGTCATACCCCACCATTTGGCGGTCGCCGCCGAAGATGATCTCGCCGTTCCTGGTCTGGCCTCCGTAGAGGTGGCGGGTTATCCGTTTTTCACCATGATGGGTGAGCCCTGGGGGGAAGCTGTCGTCCGTTGACTGTTGGCTCCAATCAAAGTGGGATTCCACGGAGCCGATCACGTGGAAGATGCTGGGCGGCGCCGGTTCCGTGGCCCACATCTGGCCTCTGACCGGAACGATGGGAATCTGTATGCCCAGCAGGTCTCCCACCGGCTTGGACCAGGCGCCCACAGCCAGGACCAGTGTATTGGCCTGGAATTCTTCCCGGTCGGACCGGACCCGCCATGAGCCGTCTTGTTGCTGGGTCATGGCTTGGACATCATGGCCGGTCTTGATGCCGGCCCCCAGGGCGGCGGCGGCATCACTGAAGGCCACCGTGGCCTTGGTTGGGTTGGCGCGGCCCCGGTTGACCATGAACATGAACCCGGCCAGCGACTCCGACGCTTCGGGTTCGATGGCACGCACTTCCCGGGTTGTGAGCAGCTCGGCTTGGTAGCCCTCCGACCGGAGTCGAAGCACCCGGTCACGGGCCCAGTCCCACTGCTGGCCTGTGTGCACCGCCTGTAAGCCGCCGGAAGCATGGAACTCGATGTCATAGCCCATGTCCAGTTGGAGGGTCTTGAAGATCTCGAAGCTGCCCGCGGTCAGGTGCGACTCTAGGTCTGGGTTGTGCCCCCAACCCAAACCGCCCAGCCCTCCGGCGTTGACCCCCGAGGCTTCTCCAGCAATCTCCCCCCGCTCCAACAGTGTGACCCGTTCGCCCAGTTGCGCCAGGTGAAACGCGGTGGCGGCGCCACAGATGCCGCCACCGATAATCAGGACATCGGACTCATTCGAGTTGGCCAAGGGATTTTGACACCTCTTGATCGGGAAGTTAGCCAATCATAGGCGCGGGTACAGCGCCGGTCAATGAAGAGGAGATGAAAAGCTCAACGGCATTTCTCCCCATTGTCATTCCGATCCCGACCGGAGTCGGGAGAGGAATCTATTTGCTGAGGAGCGGCAAACCGCCGGTTCCGCAGGACAATAACGGCATCGCGGGGAAGCAATGGGATTCTTCCCCCTCCTGACGGAGGACTCAGAATGACAGAATGGGGGCGGCGCCGGCGTAGGGGCGGGTTTCCAACCCGCCCTGACACTTTTGATTCACTCTTGTTTCCGCCTAGAATCTTTTGGGCCGGCCTGTCTGTACCCAACGTCATCTTGGTTTCGATAATCATCGTGGAACAATAAAAGGGCATCCCGATTTATCGGGACGCCCCTCGTAACTTGCTTTGGTAGTTTCGAAACCTACGCCGTGGGCGCGGGCGTCAGGTCGCTGAGGTCTTTGACCTCGATGTTGGAGACCAGAACTGTCAGGTCATCGACGCGCCGGACTTCAAATTCCATGAAGTCGTCGTCCACCACCATGTACTTGGAGACCACATCCCAGATCTCCTTCTTCATCTCCTCCAACTTCTCAGGGGCCAATTCCAAGCGGTCCTGGATCAACACCAGCTTCAGCCGCTGTTTGGCCGTGTCCTTGGAGAACATCTCCGTGGCCCGGTCCAATTCCTTGCCGCTCAGATTGAAGAGCCAACGCAGTAGTTCACGCATGAGAGTAGGCCCTCCCGCTCATGCCGACCATCCCTTTGAACCGCGAGAACAGGCCGGTCTTGGGTACCAGGTCCATCAGAGGGACATCCTCTCCGTCCACCCTGGACGCGATCCTAAGGAACGCCCCACCGGCGGGAGACTTGGGATTATGGACCACCGGGATTCCCCGGTTAGCCGCCACGATGGTGTGTTCGTCGGCAGGCACCAGGCCGATGATCTCCACCGCCAGCAGGCTTTCCACGTCTTTTTGGTCCATCATGTCGCCGCGCTTGACCATATCCGGGTCGATGCGGTTGATGATGAGCTTTGGCCGGTGCAACCCCGAAGACTCCAGCAGGCCGATGACCCGGTCGGCGTCCCGGATCGCCGCGACCTCCGGAGTAGTAACGATGATCGCTTCCTGGGCCGCGGCGGTGGCGTTCTTGAAGCCCTGCTCGATACCCGCCGGGCAATCGATGAGCACATAATCGAACTCTTTCTCAAGTTCGGCGCACATCTCCCGAAGCTGTTCCGGTGTGATGCTGTTCTTGTCCCTGGTCTGGGCCGCGGGGATCAGGTATAGCTCGTAGTCGTGCTTGTCGCTGATCATGGCCTGGCTCAGTTTGCAGGTGCCTTCGATGACGTTAACCAGGTCATAGACGATGCGGTTCTCCAGACCCATGATGACGTCCAGGTTGCGGAGGCCGATGTCGGTGTCGACCACCACCACCCTGTGGCCGCGCATGGCCAGGCCGGTGCCGATGTTGGCGGTGGCGGTGGTCTTGCCCACTCCGCCCTTGCCCGAAGTTAATACGATGGTCCTACCCGTCATAAGGTACTCCTTTGTTGTATCTCGCGAACCGGCCCGCGAATGGGGCTACGTGGATCGAACGGCTCCGCACGTAGGCGATCTTAGGGCCGGAGGCAGACGATTTGGGCTGACGCCGCGCCGTAGTTGGCGCGATGCCCTGATACTTTCCGATCTGGAACCGGGCCGACGGGAGTTCCAGGGCGATGATCACGGCCTTGTTGTCCCCGGAGGCCCCGGCGTGGACCCATCCCTTGAGGGAGCCCAACACCACCACGTCGCCGTCGGCCCTGATCTCAGCGCCGGGGTTCACGTCCGCCAGAACCACCACATCCCCGTGGTGTTCCAGGGACTGTCCCGAGCGGAAGGTGGACTTGATGAAAAGGGCCTCGGTGATGTTCCGGTTGCGAGCCCCATTCTTGTTGTGGCGGCTCTTGAGGCTCTCGATGATCGATTCTATGGCTGAAGCCGATTCGCCAGAGGTTGTGGATTCGATAGATGGCGCGGGCGCCTGTTCAGGCAGCACGATCTCGTTATGGGCCGCCGTTTTGGCGGACTCCGCGGAGGGCGGAGGTTTGATCTCAAACTGAAGGTCGCCGTTCTCCAGGCCCTCAGGCGAGCACCAGAATCGAATCACCTTCAGTCCCGAGTCGGTCTCGATGATTGACTTGATCTGGGCCAGCTCATCGCGGGCCAGTATCCGTTGGCCGACATTGATCGTGATTTCGCCCTTGGACCACATGCCGCTCTGCTTTTTAAGGTAATCGCGCAGTTCAGCCGTCACGACGTCAAAGGGCGCATTTTCGTCAAGAACAAACGCCACGCCGGTGCCTCTTGCCACAACCTGCACTATGCCGGACTTCAGCAAGGGACCCCCATGACGGACCATGTGGTGAACCGGTGATTCTCAGATGACATTCCGCCCACTTCCACTCCCACCTTATGTCATCACGATTATTTCAGCCGGAGAGGCTCCGGCACAACGTTTTATTGGTCAGATTTTAAACAAAATTTAAGATTATGTCCAATACTGAGCGTACCCCCTCAAACACTGACCTGTGATGTGAGGCAAACACCTCGCGATTTCTTGGAATGCGCACCCTGGAAAATCCTCACGACTTTGGCACCCTGAGGAACGAAGGGTCCCGTTGCGCTTGCAGATGCGTAGCGGAGTAGCAACGGGATTCTTCGGCTCACGCCTGGGAATGACAAGGTATGAGGTGGAAGTCACGCGCAATGTCAGTCGCTGAAAAACGCCGGTTGCCTCTCGCTATCATGGCAGCAAACAACGCCTGCTAAAGCCTCGAGCCGAAGGTGGAAACCCGGTTGCGCCGCGCCGGTTAGTCCCTCGTGCCGAAGAGCGCAACGGAGCAGGTGAAGGAGCCGGGGCGGCCTCCCAGGTTGTGGGTCAGCCCTAAAGTGGGGTCCTTTAGCTGACGTTCTCCGGCCTTGCCCTGGAGTTGTTTGTAGACCTCGTAGATCATGCGTATGCCGCTGGCCCCGATGGGGTGGCCGAAGCACTTCAGCCCGCCGTCGGTGTTCACCGGCAACTCGCCTTCCAGACTGAAGGTGCCCGCCGCCACGTCTTCGCTGGCGCGGCCCCTGGGACTGAAACCCAGGTCTTCGTAGATGATCAGCTCGGTGATGGTGAAGCAATCGTGGACCATGGCCAGGTCGATCTCCTGGCGGGGGTCGGAGATGCCGGCTTCCTGGTAGGCGGCCTGGCTGGCCCGCACCGACTCGGGGAAGTGGGTGAAATCCCAGTCGTTGCGGAGGACTCCAAATGCGCCCACCGAGAGACCGATCCCTTTAACTAGGATGTAATCGTCCCGGAAGGTCTTGGCTATCTCAGGCGTGGTGATGATGGCCGCCGCCGCGCCGTCGGAGACGCCGCAGCAGTCGAAAAGCCCCAGGGGCCAGGCCACCATGGGCGCGTTGACCACCTGTTCCGGGCTGACCTCCTTCTGGAAGTGGGCCTTGGGACTCATGGTCCCGTTGTGGTGGTTCTTGGACGCTATCTGGGCCAGGGTCATCTTCCCCTCGTCGTAGGGGATATCGTATTGATGGAAATAGCGGGTGGCGGCCAGGGCGAACTGGGAGGGCGGCGGCACCGGCGGATTAACGTCGGACCCGGCCGGTTCGGCCACGGCCAGACCGGAGAAACCCGAGTCTTTGAGCTTCTCCACGCCCACGGTTAGCACGATGTCATAGATGCCGGCGGCCACGGCGTAGCAGGCGTTCCGGAAGGCGTCGGTGGCGGTGGCGCAGGCGTTCTCAACCCGGGTGATGGGGATATAGTCCAGTTTGAGGGCCGCGGCCAGGGGCTGGCCGGTCCGGAACGACGCCACCGTGCCCAGCCAGGCAGCCTGGACGTCCTTTCCCTCGATGCCCGCGTCCTCGAAGGCCTCGTAGGCCGCTTCCACGATCAGGTCCGAGGAGCTGGAGTCCCAACGCTCGCCAAACTTGCTGCAACCCATTCCGATGATGGCAACCCGGTCCTTGATCCCGCTCATAACGTTCTCCTAATTGCCATTGCCTGCAACCTATTATATCGCCGGCGCCCGATCTCCGATTTTATCGAGAGTCTCCCCGATGATTCGGGGGACCCATCCTTCCCCCGGGCATGGGGGAAGGGACTAGTCTGCCCGCCACGTAGGGAACGGACTAGGCCGCCCGGCGACGGGGCACCGCTTTCCAGTAATAATTGTGGATCCCGTTCACCACCCGGAGCTTTCGAAAACTCATCTCCACCTGAAGTCCGATCTGGACCTCCGAGGTCTCCCGGTCGGTCATCATGCAGAGCACCCGGCCTCCCGGCTCGAAATCCACCACCACGATGGCCAGGGGTGAGTCCACCGTGCCGGCCAGATAATCCAGTGAGTAGGTGAACACCGTGCCCAGTCGATCGCTGAGTCTGATGGGAGTCGAGTCGTCCCTGGCCTGACACTCGACACAGACCTGTTGGGGCGGGTATTGCACGTAACCGCACTGGTTGCAGACGCCGCCGTGGAACCTTATATTCTGGTCGCCCTCCCGCCACAGCGCGGTTACGGACGGCGATTGGGCCTGGGGCCGTCTCGACGAGGAGTCGGTGAGCCAGACATCGCGCCACTTGGCGTAGGTCTCGTAACTGTCCAGCACGGTTCCCGAGTCCAGGTATCCCGAGACACCCAGGCCGGGCCTGCCTTCCCCAATTTTTGATGTGGTGCGAAAGCCCAGCACATCGCTGCCGTCGCCGTAGGACACGGTGAGCAGCAATTGGTCCGGCGACCCGTCTTCCAGGGCGCTGGCCAGCAGCATCAGAGGGAAGGCCGCGCCGGTGTTTCCCAACCGCCCGAACAGCGGGTCCTGCACCTGCTCCGGTTGAAAACCCAGGTGCCGCGCCAACTGGCCGTGGCGGCGGGCATCCGGGGAATAGAGGGCCAGCTTGCCCACGTCCTTAACCGACACTCCCTCCTTCTCCATGAAGCCCGAGACCGCCTCCCCCATTATCCGCTCCAGGCCCTCCTCGACGGCGAAACGGTCTTCCCAGGAGCGGACGAACCGGTCGCCGGCGCTGCGCCAGGTGTCCATCATGTTCTCGGTTATGGTGTAGGAGCCGGCCTGCTCCGCGATGATTTCTTCTTTAGCGCCTGAGATGATGAAGGCGGCCGCCCCGTCTCCGGAGTTGCGCTCGGTTTCCCCCTTGGGCGCCCCCTGGCGGTTGTCGCTGGCGATCACCAGCACCTGCTTGGCGGAACCGGCGGCAACCGAGTCCAATGCCGATTTCAAGGCGGTGGTCCCGGCCCGGAGCACATCGGTGATATCGGCGGTGAATATGTCCCGGCGCAGGTCCAATGCGGTGGCGATGATCGAGGCACACTGCTTCTCGGCGTAGGGAGGGGTGGTGGTGGCGAACAGCAGCCCGTCGATGTCCTCCCGGTCCCGGCCGTTCAGGCAGTCGATGCCCGCGGCCACCGCCATGCTGACGCTGTCTTCGTCGAAGTTGGCCACGGAGCGTTGGCCGGTTGATTCCCAACCGTCGGTTTCCGCGCCCAACCGGTATCTGGGGACGTAGGCCCCAAAGGCCGAGATTCCTGCCAAGATTCACCCTCTTATTCGAGCTTGGACCAGCCCGGTTTTACGAGGCTGGGCCAACCCAGTTTTCGCCATGCTAGCAGCTTGCTGAAATCGGTGTCAACGTGCCTGCCTAGGCCGACGGAGAAGCCGCGCAGGCCGGGAGGCTGGAGTCTGAGCCGGGCAGGCCCTATGGTACAATCGATGCCTGCAATGTGAACGCCACGGAGCTTGAACCTTCCCATTCGGGAGAGCAGGCCCCGGGCCCGTGGCAGGAGTGAACACCCGTGATCAGGACTCGATTCTCCCTTCTTTTCATATCTGTTGCCACCTTGTTGGTCATATTGTTGGTGGCGGCCGCCTGTTCTGGCGGTGACAATGGCGGTAATGACAATCCTAGTATCGAGGGCCTCCCGCCCGAGTTTCAGCGCCTGAGCGAGGTGTGGGAACTGTTGAACCGGGAGCAGATCGACGGCGAAAATCTGGACCCCCTGGTTATCAGCGACGGAGCGATCCGCGGTATGTTAACCGCCTTGGGCGACCCTTATGCCGGTTTTTTAGACCGCGAACAATTCTCCCTGGAAAATGAAGATATCCGGGGCTTCTTCGGCGGCATCGGGGCCGAGGTAGGCATCCGCGACGGGGTGATGACCATCCTGGCGCCCATGCCCGATACCCCCGCCGAAGCCGCGGGAGTCCGTCCCGGCGATGTGATACTGGAAGTGGACGGCGAGAGTATCCGGGGTCTCAGTCTGCTAGAAGTCGTCCGGTTGATCCGGGGCGACAAGGGAACCAAGGTGACATTGTTGCTGCGGCATCTGAGCAGCGCCCAGCCCGTTTTGATCGAGATAGAACGGGACATCATAAATCTGGAAAGCGTCACCCTATTGATGCAGGTGGGCCGCATCGGACACCTCCGTCTATCGGGTTTCACCGGCACGACCAACGACGATTTGGTGAAAGCGTTGGAACGGTTCGAACGTTCCCAAGGGGTCGGATTAGTCTTGGACCTGCGCAACAATCCGGGTGGACTGGTGTCAGCCGTCGTTGACGTTACCAGCCAGTTCATCAAAGACGGCCTGGTGCTTTATCAGGTGGACGCTAAGGGAAACCGCCGCAATTGGGGGGTTAAATCCGGCGGGAAAGCCCTGGATATACCCATGGTCGTGCTGGTGAACGAGTTCAGCGCCAGCGCCAGCGAGGTGTTCACCGGGGCGATCATCGATAACGGCCGCGCAACCGTCGTCGGGACCACCACCTTCGGCAAGGGAAGCGTCACCAATCTGTGGCCCCTTGATGACGGCTCAGGAGTGAATTTCACCACCGCCCGTTGGTTCACTCCCAACGGCTTGCTTATCGAAGGCGAAGGCATCACGCCGGACGTGCTGCTGGAACCGGCGGGGGATGACGACGATGACGTGTACCTGGACCGGGCCATCGAGATATTGAAGGAACAGATCAGCCGAGGCGGCTAGGTATTGGGTTAGTGGTGACAGGCAGTGGCAAAGAAAAGAGCATCGACTCCAACTGTCCCGGCAGCCAAAAAAGCGGCCCCCCAAAAGTCCGCCGCCAATGACTTTCGCCCGGTGGCATCCAACCGCAGGGCCCACTTCGACTACGAGATACTGGAGCGTTACGAAGCGGGAATCGCACTGACGGGCACCGAGATCAAGTCCATCAGGGCTGGGAAGATTGACCTCCGCGATGCCTACGCCAGGGCCAGCGACGGCGAGATGTGGCTCCACAACGCCTACATCGCCCCATACGACCCGGCCAGCCTCAATAACCATGACCCCAGGCGGAACCGGAAACTGCTGCTCCACCGGGCCGAGATTCTGCAGATGACCAGCGCCGCGGCCGAGAAGGGTCTGACCATCGTGGCCTTGCGCGTTTACATCAAACGACACCTGGCCAAGGTTGAGTTGGGCCTGGCCAGAGGCAAGCGGCAGTACGACAAACGCCGCACCATCATCGACCGCGATATGGACCGTGAGGCCCGCCGGTCCATCGGCGCCTCCAGGGACTAGGGCGTCTATTCCCTGTTTCCGTTCGGGGCGATCTTCCCGCTGTTGAACAGTGTACGGGGAGGACCGTTCGTGGTGAGCTCCGACCGCGGTCGATAGTCTCAGGACGAACGGTGGGACCGACCCTCGGGAAATGGTTGTAACCTTTGTCTTTCCGCCCTCGTCCCCCTGACCCGAGCCCGATTCGTGAGCTATAATCTACGGCTGGCGCGAGTCGCCCGCTTGGGCGGGACGTCGTGCCTTGTTCCTGGGATTGCCGCGGCCAGTTTGCCGCGCCGCGAATACACATGAGATATGGAGGACCGACTTGATTCGAACCCTTGAAGGGAAGACCCCCAAGGTGGCCGCCACCGCGTGGGTCAGTGAATTTGCTTACGTTGTCGGCAACGTTGAGATAGGCGAGTACGCCAGTATCTGGCCCGGAGTTACCATACGGGGCGACAGCCCCGGCGCCATCGTCATCGGAGATTATGTGAATATCCAAGAGGGGTCCGTGATCCACGGCGACGGTCTGACCATCGAAGACCACGTCTCGGTGGGCCATTCCGTGGTGGTCCACTGCGACCTGGTGGGGCGGGGTTCCCTGCTGGGCAATAACTGCACCGTGTTGAACCGGGTTACCCTGGGCGAGAACTGCCTCATCGCCGCCAACACGGTGGTGCTCGGCGGGACCCAAGTGCCAGCCCGTTCCTTCATGACCGGATTGCCGGGACAGGTCAAACGCCAGGTGACGGACGAGCAGATCACCCAGATGGCCCACACCAACGAGGAGTTGGTGAAGCGGGCCAAATCGTTCAGAGACAGCGGCCTGTAAAGAAGATAACTACCCCAACCGGCGCGCCACCGGCAGCACTTTGTCGGCCAGGTGTTCCATCACCTTGATGCAGTCGGACAGGCTCTCCACCCGGAAATCGAAGGTTAGCTGATCGATCCCAATCTCATGGCAGATGTGCAGGTCGTCTATGACCTCCTGGGTTGTGGCGACCAGCGAGCCGCCGCTCCGAACGTGGCCTCCTTCGCCCAGACCCATGTCGGTGAAATGCAGGCTGCGCTTTAGGGAGATGGTGACTTCTGACAAGTCTCGGCCTTCTTTCTCGATGCGCTCCCGCAGATAGGGCAGGTTCCCGGCCACGAAATCCGGGGTCTGGCGGGTGGTGTGCCAGCAACTGCCGTATCTCGCGGTCCGCCGCAGGGCCGCTTTGGTGTGGCCGCCCACCCAGATGGGGATGCCGGGCTGCTGGACCGGTTTGGGCTCAAACTGGATGCCGTCGATGCTGTAATACTTGCCGTGGTACTCCGGGTTCGGCTGGCTCCAGAGCGCCTGCATGATCTCCAGGAACTCGTCGGTCATCGCCCCCCGTTGGTGGTAGTCCAACCCCAGGACCTGGAACTCTTTCTCCAGCCACCCCACGCCCACGCCGCAGATGATGCGGCCGTTGGTCAGGACATCCAGCGAGGCGAACATCTTTGCTTGGACCACCGGGTTCCGGTAGGGCAGGATGATCACCGTGCTGCCCAGCTTGATCCGGCTGGTGCAGGCCGCCAGAAACCCGAGCAGGGTCATGGTCTCTAGGAACGGCTCGTTTGATGGCCTGGAAAACGACCCGTCGCTGGTATAGGGGTACTGATCGGTGCCTTCCGTCGGCAATACGATGTGGTCTCCGGCCAAGACCGACTCGAAGCCCAATTCTTCCGCGGTCTCAACGAACCGCCTCAGACCAGGCACGTCGGGCAGCCGTGGGATCGAGATTCCGATTTCCAAATCTGGCGCCTCCAATGTTGCTCTGCGTTTCTGGGGTTGCCAAGGATCTCCGGAAGCGAGTTCTTCAACTTGGCTAGGCCCAGGGCCGGAGGGGAGTATAAACCCAGGGCCCGTCACAGGGCAAAGGTGATTCCTTGGCGCTCAAACAATCACTCCAATGGACTTGGACCCCCTTCAGGGCGCGGCGGGCCGGTCGATCAGCGGAAATTTTTGGGGACCTTAGCCTGCGCCAACGGTAACTTAACGATTTGCGGAGCGCAATCCGCATGCTATAATCTCTCCAAATCACGTCTGGGGCAACTTAGACGACAGCCAACCATCAACTCGATACGGATAGGGAAATTTAGGAGGACGACGATGGAAAAAGGTGGAACGACTTTTGACGCCGGTTCGGTAGAGATCGCCATGAGCTACCGCAAAGAGATAATGGACGACCAGGGCTTGTGCGTGCAGGTCTATTCCAAGATCGACGGCAAGGACACCGAGATTCTTCGGTTCGACTGCTTCGATCAGAATCCCCATTACCATTACGGGCCGGAGAACCACAACATCCGGCTATTCATGGACAAGACCACCGCCGGCAACCCGCTGGGCTGGACCATCAACAACCTGCGCAACAACCTGACGGCCATGGTGCGCCGGGCCGGCTATGAGGACCTGGCCGATTCTTTGGAGAAGACCCCGGTCAAGAAGGCAGTGTTGAACAAGATGGAAGCCAAGGCCCGGGAAATGGTCCGGGAAGAACGCCGCACCGTTCATCACATGATGCCCGAGCTGATCGAGGGAGACAAGGTGGAAGCGGGAAACATCCGCTTCGGCCTTGAGTACCGGCACCTGCCCCAGATCAACGACGAAGGGATGGCCATCCACGTCCTGTCCGACGTGGCGGGGCAAGAGGTCGAGTTGCTGGCCTTTGACTGTTTCCAGAACGCCCCTCACTACCACTACGGTCCGCGCAACCAGGACGTCCGTATCTATTGGGACGTCACCACCTCCGGCGAGACCTTGAAGTGGACGCTGGACCAGTTCAAGGGCGGCAAGCTTAAGTCCATGATCGAGCGGGCTGGCTACCCCAGCATCGCCTCCGAGCTGGACGAAAACTTGATCCAGGAAGTGATGCCCAAGATCGAGAAAAGGTCCTGGGACCTGGTGGCGCTGAACAACAAGTAATCAGCCAACCACTTACGCAACCCAAAAGAGGCCCCGTCCCGATGAAATCGGGACGGGGCCTCTTGATCATTATTGCTGGTTTAGACCGCCGCCACTACATCATCGTATACCCGCCGCTGACGCTGAGGGTCTGGCCGGTGATGAAACTGGCCGCGTCCGAGGCTAGAAAGACCACGGCGTTGGCCACTTCCTGGGCCGTGCCGATGCGGCGGAGCGGGTAGTTCTGCTTCACCCGGTCCCGCACTTCGTCGGTGAATAAATCCCGCATCTGGTTCCACATGCTCTCATCGCTGATGGACTCTTCCGCCGGCGGCACCACCAGACCGGGGCACACCACGTTCAACCGCAGCCCGTAACGCCCCGTCTCTCTGGCGACGGACTTACTCAGGGCGATCACCCCGGCCTTGCAGGCGGAGTAGACCGCCTCCCGGTATTCGCCCATCCGGCCGGCGTCGGAACTGATGCAGACGATGGCCCCGGCCTCTTTCTCAATCATCCCTGGCAGCACGGCGTGGATGCAGTTGATGGCGCCCCAGAGGTTCACCTGGACCTCTCGCTCCCACTCGCTTCTGGGCTTTTCCACGAACAGCCGGTCCGCGGTCCAACCCACGTTGTTCACCAGAACGTCCACCGGCCCAAACTCGCCGATGGCCTGTTCGATCATGGAGGCCACTTTTTCCGGGTCGGTCACGTCTACGGGAATGACCTTTGCGCGGCCGCCCGTGTCCATGGCCGCCACTTCTCCGGCGACGATCTCGCCCTGGTCCGGCGCCAACTCGGCGATGGATATGTGCGACCCCTCAGCCGCGAAGGCGTGGACGATGGCGCGGCCGATGTTGCTCCCGCCCCCGGTGACGATGACGTGTTTGCCATTTAGGCCCAATTCCATGGGGAATCTCCTTGTGATTATTTGGTCCAGCCGGCGCCGGCCGTTCCCCTGTGCCGGTTTCTGAAAAAGAACAATGGCTGAGGTTATGGGGACAGCGGCGCTGGCGGTTCGACCTGTGGCACGCCACCGAACCGAAGACGCATCAGCCCCTTGATATCTTCTTTGGCGGTGCTGGCGATATTGACGGTGCTGGCCGGGTCGTCTATCCACTTGACCGGCACCGAGGCGATGTTGAACCCGCGCTTGGCGGCTATGACCAGCAACTCGGTGTCGAAGAACCAGTTATTGTTCTTGATGTTGGGCACGATGGCCTCGGCTGTGGCACGGGTCAGGGCCTTGAAACCGCATTGGGCGTCGGGCAGGCCGGTGAAGAACATGGCGTTGATCAGCAGGTTATATCCCCGGGAGATGAACTCCCGCTTGAAGCCCCGGCTTACCTGTGAGTCTTTGCTCAGCCTGCTGCCCACGGCGATGTGGTTCCCCGACTCTAACGCCTTGATCAGTTGGGGAAAATGTGACAGGTCGGTGGACAGGTCGGCGTCCATGTAGCTGACGATGTCGGCCTGGCTGTCCAGCCAGGCGGTCCGCAGGGCCCGGCCCCGGCCTTTCTGGGGGATCCGGAGATAGAAGACCCCGGGATGCTTCCGGCAGAGCATCTCAGAAACCGCTTGGGTGCTGTCGGTGGAGGCATTGTCCGCGATAGTAACCTGCCACGGGTTGGACAGGTTGGCCTCTAAGAACTCAGTCAGGGACGCTATGGTGCGCGGGAGGACCTCTTCTTCGTTATAAACGGGGATGGTTATGTCAACAGTCGCGCTCATTCTCGTCTCAACCAGACAGGCCGGCCGGGCCTAATGCCTGAAGTGGCGCACGCCGGTGAACACCATGGCCAGTCCCGCCTTGTCGGCGGCGGCGATTACCTCGTCGTCCCGGATCGACCCGCCCGGCTGCACGATGGCGGTTATTCCGGCCTCGGCGGCCAGCTCGATATTGTCGGCGAAGGGGAAGAATGCGTCCGACGCCAGCACGCAGCCCTTGGCTTTGTCCCCGGAGGCCCGCTGAGAAAGGTGGACGCTGACCACCCGGTTGGGCTGGCCGGCTCCCATGCCCACCAACGCCAGGTCCTTGGCGAAGACAATGGCGTTGGACTTTATGTGCTTGGCGGCCTTCCACGCGAAGGCCAGGTCCTTCATCTCGCTCCCGGTCGGCGCCCGCTGAGTGGCGACGGTCCAAGTGGCTGGGTCCTCTGGGATGACATCGGCGGTCTGCACCAGGATGCCACCGCTGATCGGCCGAAGGTCGTAGGCAGGTTTGTCCGGTTGCGTGTCGATGACCAGTATGCGCAGGTTACGCTTCTTTTGAAGGATCTCCAGCGCCGCCGGTTCGTAGTCCGGGGCGATGACAACTTCGTAGAACACCGGCTCCATGGCGGCGGCGGCGGCGGCGGTGACGGTGCGGTTGAAGGCCACGATGCCGCCAAAGGCGCTTACCGTGTCCCCTTCGTAGGCGTGAAGATAAGCCTGGGCTATGTCCTCACGGCTGGCCAGGCCGCAGGAATTGGCGTGCTTCACGACGGACACGGTGGCGTCGGCGAAGTCGGAGGCGGTGCGCCAGGCGGCGTCGGCGTCCATCAGGTTGTTATAGGAAAGCTCCTTGCCGTGCAATTGACGCGCGCCGGCCATCCCCACTGGAGCGCTGTATTGGGAGTAAAGGGCCCCGCTCTGATGGGGGTTTTCGCCGTACCTCAGGCCGGCCACTTTCTTCAGCGAGATGGTCAGCGAATCGGGCAATTCCGCATCCCCGGCTTTATCGTCCTTACCGGAATCCGCCATCAGATATCCGGTCACCGCGGCGTCGTAGGTTGAGACATGGTCAAACGCCTTGGCCGCCAGTCCCCGGCGGTCTTCCGCGCTCAATCCACCGTTGGCCAGCTTCTCTCCCACCCAGCCATAGTCGGCGGGGTCCACCACAACAGTCACCGAAGGGAAGTTCTTGGCCGCGGCCCGCAGCATCGTAGGCCCGCCGATGTCGATATTCTCCAGGGCGTCGGCCAGGGTCACGTCCGCCTTGCTGATGGTCTCGACGAAGGGGTAAAGGTTGACGACCACCAGGTCGATGGTGTCGATGTTCTGGTCCTTCAACTCACCCATGTGGTCCGGGGAATCCCTCCGGGCTAGCAACCCGGCGTAGATGGTCGGATGGAGCGTTTTGACACGGCCTCCCAGGATCTCCGGCGACCCGGTGACCTCCGCCACCTGCTTCACCGTGAGGCCGCCTTCCTCGGACAGCGTGCGGTGGGTGCCGCCGGTGCTGATCAGCTCGTAGCCGGCCGATGCCACCTGGCGGGAGAATTCCACGATTCCGGTCTTGTCGTAGACGC
This sequence comes from Chloroflexota bacterium, assembly GCA_022570905.1. Taxonomy (GTDB): domain Bacteria; phylum Chloroflexota; class Dehalococcoidia; order Lucifugimonadales; family UBA3495; genus UBA9611. The sequence goes on along the minus strand of JACZYV010000007.1, from coordinate 25,508 downwards.
TGAGCAGTGCTTTCAACTTCCTCTCCGTCTCCTTGGGGCTATTTAAATGTTCCGTTTTACCCGGGAACTGAGTCCTTCGACGGGTCCGATTCCATCGAGACTCTCGACTGCGGTCGGAGCTCAGGACGAACGGATGTGTGCTTCTCCTCTAGTTTGGTCCGTTGGCGGTGGGCTCCGACCGGACTCGAGCGCCGATTCTATCGAGCGTCCTCCCCGATGAATCGGGGGGAAGTTTTCCCGATGAATCGGGAGACTTGCCGAATAATATTTTAGCTCCTGGCAAGAGTTGGCCACTGACAATAAGCGGGCCGCTCAGCCGCTGAAGACCACCTGTTCGCCCTCGCCCCTGGCGATCATCTTGCCGATGACAACCGCATCGGGCAGGCATTCCAAGACCTTCGCGACGTTGGCTTCGGGGCAGACAGCCACCATTCCCAGTCCCATGTTGAATACCCGGTACATCTCCTGATCGCTGATCCCGCCCTCTGCCTGAATAATCTTGAATATCGGCAGCACCGGCCATGACCCACGGGTGATCTCCGCCGCCAAGTTGTCGGGAAATACGGCCGGCAGCTTGCCGGGCAGACCCCCTCCGGTTATGTGTGCCAGGCCGGTGACCAGCCTCAGCACCGGCTCCATCAGCGGATAGTAGCTGCGGTGGGGCACCAGTAGTTCCTCGCCAAGTTGGTGGTTCAGTTCGTCGAACCGGCGGTAAAGCACATTGGGGTTGCCGTCCGTGTTGAACACGCGGCGAACCAGGGAGAAGCCGTTGGTATGGAGGCCGCTGGACGGCACGCCGACCAAGATATCGCCGGCCTCGACGTTGTGCGGTTCAAGGAGTTGGTCTCTTTCCACCGCGCCGACAACGAATCCGGCCAGGTCCATCTCGTCGCCGGAGTAGACCTGGGGCATCTGGGCGGTCTCGCCGCCGATCAATGCGCAGCCCGTCTCGCGGCATCCCCAGGTTATGCCCCGCATGAGGTTGTCCAGCCGCTGGGTGTCCAGTTTGCTGAAGGCCACATAGTCCAGGAAAAACAGGGGTTTGGCGCCCTTGGTGAGGATATCGTTGACGTTCAGGGTGACCAGGTCTTGGCCCACGGACTCGAAGTGTCCCAGTTGGGCCGCGATCTTGATCTTGGTGCCCACGCCGTCGGTGCTGGCGACCAAGACCGGTTCCCGGTATCCCGAAAGTTGGTAGAGACCCGCGAAGCTTCCGGAACTGTCCAGCACCTCGGGACCATGGGTGGTGGCGGCGAACCCCTTGATCCGCTCTTTCAAGCCGTCCATCCGGTCCAGGTCCACGCCCGATTCCCGGTATGCTTCACTTGCCAAGATGAAGTTCCTCCCATTCCCATCCGCCCGGCGGCAGGCCGGCCATCCCCCCCGGCGGTTAGCCGGACTGAATGCCGCTGTAAAAGGTTAATTCAAGGTGGGCGCGATGGCAAGGGGAACTACTGCCAGAAAATGGGCTTGAATGACGGGAAGATTGGCCCCACGTAGATGGCCAGGGAGCTGGGCGGCCGGTCCGGATCAAACCGGCGTTAATCGGCTGCTGGCCCGCTGTGTTCCAGGGCGAGCTTGGTTAGTTCCAACTGTACGGGCACGGGGTAGTTGCCGGTGAAACAGGCGTCGCAGAACCCGCCGTTGGAGCCGCCCACAACCTTCATCAGGCCTTCCACGCTGAGATAGCCCAGGCTGTCGGCGCCGATGATAGTGCGGATCTCTTCCAGACTATTATTAGCGGCCAATAACTCTTCACGAGTGGCCATGTCCACGCCCATGAAGCATGGGTGTTTGATGGGCGGAGCGCACACCCGCATGTGTACCTCTTTGGCCCCGCCTTTCCTGAGCAGGTTCACCACGTGGGGAGTTGTGGTGCCGCGGACGATGCTGTCGTCCACCACCACCAGCCGCTTGCCCTGAATCACTTCCACCAGGGTGTTGAACTTCTGGCGCACACCCAGATCGCGAAGGCGTTGCTCCGGTTCTATGAACGTGCGGCCCACGTAGCGGTTCTTGACCAGGCCTTCGCTGTAGGGAATGCCCGATTCCTGGGCATATCCTACCGCGGCGGCAGTGGATGAGTCCGGTATCCCGATCACCAGATCGGCATCCACCGGGTGCTCCCGGGCCAGTTGGGCGCCCAATTGCTGGCGCGCGGAGTGGACCAATTGGTTTGCCATGATGCTGTCGGGCCGGGCAAAGTAGATCAGCTCAAATACGCAGAGCGCCTGGCGCCCGGTCCCACCGGACCAGATGGCCGTGCGCAGGCCGTCGCTGTCGATGACGATGACCTCGCCCGGTTCCAGCTCCCGCAGGTACTCGGCGCCCAGGTGATCAAGGGCGCATGATTCGGAGGCGACGATCCAGCCGCCGTTGAGCTTGCCCAAACAGAGGGGCCGGATGCCCAACGGATCGCGGGCGGCAATCAAGGTGTCTTTGGTCTGTACGACGATCGAATAGGCGCCTTCCAACTGGCGCATGCAATCGAAGACCCGGTCCTCCCAGGTGGCGCCGGTGGCGTTGGCCAGCATAAGGCCGATGACTTCGGTGTCGGTGGTGGAGGAGAAGGTGCAGTTCAATTCGTCTTGGAGCTGTTCCTTCAATTGGACGGCATTGATGATATTGCCGTTGTTCGCCACGGCCAATCGACCGTGGTGGCCTTCCACCAACAGTGGCTGGGCGTTGCAGAGTTCGCTGCTGCCGCTGGTGGAGTACCTGGTGTGCCCGATTGCCATGTCGCCGACCAGGGGGTAGAAATCGGGCTCCCTGAATATCTGGGTGACTAGGCCCATATCGGCGTGGACCACCACGTTCTCGCCGTTGGCGGCGGCTATCCCAGCGCTCTCCTGCCCGCGGTGCTGCAAGGCGAAAAGGCCGAAGAAAGCCAAACGGCTGGCCTCTCCCTCGGGGGTGAACACCCCAATCACCCCGCACTCTTCGTTGGGGTGATCAAATGGCACGCGGCCGAAGGGGAAGTCCAGCTCGCTACTCACGGTGTTATTTTATGTAATCCGGTATCCAGCGGTCAACATCAAGGCTCCCGATTTAAAAGGCTTTCTGTTAAATGCCCTTCCGGTAAATGCCGTTTTGGGTCTGGCCGGGAAAGCCCGGCAATCAATGATGCCGCGAACCCGTGCCGGTTAACAGGTGCAGCGGTACCAGAATAGGGGTCTATTAGTCTCGCTTTGGCATGATCGTCACTTTACGCCCCTCACCCTCCCCGCTGCTTTCAGTGGCCACGCCCGGATGGTCTGTGAGGCTGGTGTGGATGATGCGGCGGTCGGCGGGAGACATCGGCTCCAGGGTGATGCTTCGGTTGGTCTGGGCCACCCGGGCGGCCACCTTGGTGGCCATGTCGCGAAGTTGGCTTTCCCGCCGCTGACGGTAGTTTTCAACGTCAAGCACCACGCGGACGCCTTCAAATTGTTTCCGGACGATGAGGTTGACCAGGAACTGGAGGGCTTGCAGGGTCTGGCCCCGGCGCCCGATCAACAGGCCGGAGTCCTCTCCTGAGAGGTCGATGACGGGTCCTCCGGATTCCGGGTCGTTGGCGGCCCGCAGTGTTCGGCTGACATTGACGCCGGCAGCCTCCAAGATGCGGCCCACGACGGCGTTGGCCACGCCCGCGGCGGTGGTCTCCCCTTCTGCGGTGGTTGGCACTCCAGCGGCGTTGCGGTCCGCGGATATCCTGGTGACCCGGACCCGGGCTACTTCCGAGCCGATGCCCAGGAAGCCGGTCTTGCCCCTACTTAGTATTTCTACCTCGGCCTCGTCGCGGTCGGCGTCGAGCTCTTTCAGCCCCAGCTCGATTGCTTCGTCGACGGTTCGGGCGCTCATTACTATCTCTTCCATCTTGTACCGTCTCCTCTTGTGAATCATCTCGGGATGGCTGCGCCGCCGCCACCGGCTCTGCCTTGGGTGCGGCTTTGGGGAATAGTGGGAATAGGGGTCCCCATCCGCCCGTCACGAAATATTGGATGCCGATACCGATCACGTTGGATGTTATCCAGTACAGGGCCAGACCGCTGGGCAGCGTGAACGAGAAAAACGCGATCATCAGGGGCATCAACCAGAGCATCATGGCCTGGTTGCCCGACTGCCTCGGATCGGTGGACGGTTGCATGGTCATCTTCTGCTGGACCCAGGTGGATGCGAAGACGAGCACCGGTATGATCAGATTGGTGGGGTCGGATTTTGCCAGGTCCAGCCAGAGGAAACCCGAATCCATGGGCGCCGAAGCGAAGATGGGCGCGATGGGTATCCAGGTGTACATCTTTTCCGACAGTCCGACCAGATCGTCGGGGCGGGTGAATACGACCTGGATCAAAACCCGGAACAGTCCGATCAGAATGGGCATCTGGACGATCATTGGGCCCAAGCAGCCGATGGGGCTCACCCCGGCCTCCCGGTAGAGGCGCATGGTCTCCTGGGAGACCCGGGACTTGTCTCTGGAGAACCGGTCTTGAATCTCCTTCAGCTTTGGCTGCAGCGAACTCATCGCCCGCATCTGCTTCAGCTGCTTCAGCGTCAATGGCAATGTGGCCAGCCGGATGAGGGCGGTGAGGACGATGATCGCCAGGCCCATCTGGCTGAATAAGATGGTGTAAAGCACCACCAGTCCGTTGAGCATGGGCCGAATTATCAGTTCGGTCCAGAGGAATGAAATGGCCTCCAAAGAGTCCTACCTCGCTGCCGGATTTGCCCGGCTGAAATCTAGGGTTAGTTGTTGCATCCGCCTTCCCGCGTGTCCACGCACCACACGTTGCGTTGTCCGCTTTTGAACTCGATCCGCCTGACAGTGCGGTCCTGTGACCCAACGTACACCGAGTCACCATCGGCGAACAAAGGGGCCTTTATCTCGGCGTCTCCGATCTTCTGATTGAACAACACACGCCCCAAGCCCGAGATGGCGGGATCGGTGTCCAGCAATAAAAGATCTCCGTCTCTAGCCGCGACCACCAGGCCCCGTGACACCAAAACTGGGGGAGACACGATAGGCGAACCCACGTTGTGCTTCCAGAGCAGGTTGCCGTTTAGGTCCAGCGCATAGATGTTGCCGTCCATGTTGGGGGCGAATATGGTCTTCCCGTCGGTCACGGCCCCGGCCCAGAACCACTTCTCGCCTTCAAATGTCCACAGCACCGTCCCATCTTTAGCCGATAAAGCGTAGAGCTTTTTGTCGAAGGACCCGGCGATGACCTTTCCGTCGAATACCAGAGGTCTCCCGGCCACCACGCCGCCGGTCTCGTACGACCAGAGTTCCTGGCCGTCGTCCAACGTTACCGCATAGACCTTATGGTCGTGGGACCCAAAGTAGGCGATGCCGTTGTCCACCGCCGGGGTGGACCAGATGGCGGCCCCGGTGGGGAAAGGGTTCCAGAATTGGTTCCCATTCTTGGCGCTGTAGGCGTAGAGGAACCCGTCTTCCGACGGGGCTAAGATGATGTCGTTCTCGGGGTCGTAGGCCGGTCCGGCGACCAACCGTTCTGGTTCTTCGAATTGGCCCTGGGGCCTTCGCCAGCCGCCGTCGGTCAGGAAGCCATTTTCTTTATTCAGGGCGTAGAGGTACCCGTCGATGCCGCTGACGTAGACCAGATCACCGACCACCAAAGGACTGTTGTACACACCGATCAGGTTATTTTCACTGGAGGCGGCGGGGAAGGTCCAGCTTAGCTGGAGATTCCCGGAGCCGTCATCGATCAGGGCTTGTACTTCGCCATCCTTGGTGCCTATGTAGACCACCCCGTCGCTGCTGACCGGAGGGTTCCAGCCGTCGCTTTCGTCTCCGATATTCCGGGTGCAGGCGGCGAGAAGGGGCAACAGGACCAGGGCGCATAGCACCAGCAACCGCCGGTTTACCACTCTCCCCGGCCTGCGAGCGGTTCCCGCCCGCGGCGTCCGGATAGAGTGATTGCGCGGTAGCTTGTGTTGACCGTTGAAAAGCCGGTCCGGTATCCCGGGTTCAACGGCTCGGGTTACATCGGCGGCTGGTCTGGTTAATGAGTTGTGGATGATGTGGGTAATAGGTTTCAACAGGCGATCAAGCGTTCTCACGGTACGGGGTCGTATCCTTGGCCACCCAGAGGACGGCAGCGGCCCAGCCGTTTTACGCCAAGCCAGATTCCTTTGAAGACCCCGTATTTCGCCACCGCCTCCTGGGAGTAGTGCGAGCAACTGGGGTCATACCGGCAGGATGTGGGTAGCAGACGTGATAGGGTCTGTTGATAGAGCCAGATCACAGATAACACGGCAAACTTCATCTAAGCAAACCCGTTGGTAAGTGGTTCCATTGGAAAGAGGTCCCATTGGTAAGTTAATTCGCCCGCGAGCGTTACGTTTGGTCCGAAGTTCGGTCCACGGTGGGCCCTGGACCGGTGGGCTCTGGTGATTTGTCCACCAGATTGGCGCGTTGCAATAGATTTTCCGTTGCTTCCTTTAGTTCCCGGTACTTGGCGGTCCCAGCCCCGCGCCGGACTATGAATAAGGCGTCCCAGCCTGCTTTTACCGGGTTCAGGCGGACCGCCTCCCGCAGCCTTCGCTTCACCCTGTTTCTCACGGCCGCGTTGCCGATGCGCTTGCTCACCAGAAACCCGAAGCGGCTGTAATCCGAACCGTTGGCCAGGTATCTGATGACCAACAACCGGTTGGCTGCGCTGCTGCCCTCTTCATGGATCTGGGAGAACCGTTTGCTGCCAGTTAGCCGTTGCCTGCGCTGCATTACCGGACTGAGCTACCGAATAGGTTAATGAGTGAGCTGATGGGTGAATCGCCGGGCGCCGGCTTCAGACGGTCAGCTTATGACGGCCCTTGAACCGCCGCCGTTTGAGGACCGCCCTGCCGTCGGAAGTGCTGGAGCGGTGACGGAAGCCATGCACGCGAAACCTGCGTCGTTTCTTGGGTTGATAGGTACGTTTAGGCACAGAAACACATCCTTTCTCCCAGGAATTATAGGCGTGCCCAAATAGGGCGTCAAGGAGTCCCCCAAGTGGGCCGGACCCGATCGGCCCTTAGCCGGAGGCCTGACCAGCCGAACGCACGAACGCCAGCCGGTAATTGGGCGCCCAAAGATCGTCGTATCCCTCCAGGCCCAATTCCCGGCGCCCTTCGTTATTCCAGAGGCAGATTGCGTCGCGGCGGCCATGGTTGCCCAGCCAAGGGTCATGGAGAAAGGCCACCGGCCCTTCCAACTGCACCTCCGGGTACTCGATCCCGAAATAAAGGGCGTCCTCGTAGTAAGGACGCTCCAAGCCTTGCTTGGCCGCTTCGGCGGTGGCTTCTTCCGATGACACGGGGTGATCGAAGCTGAGCAGCACTATCTGGCGCGCCGTTTCGCCGGTTTTGCCGCCAAAGGGCCTGGCCGGAAAATTATCGGAGATCACCTGGGAGTGGCAGTAGCCGTAATTTGCCGCAGCCACCAGTTCCTCGGTGGTGCGTCCGTCTCCCAGGGTGATGTGGTATACCGTCATGCCGCACCTTTTGCTCCGCCCAGATGTATCGCTGGCGGCCCTTTAGTCGGCCGCCACGCGCTGAAAAGATGTTTTGGGGAAAGACGCCAACAAAACCGCCTTGGCGCCGGAGCGGTTGACGAAGCCGTGCTTCACTCCCGCTGGGGCCAATACCGTGTCGCCGGGCCCCAGGGTGACCACCTCATCTCCCAGCACCGCCTCCAGTTGTCCTTCCACGATGACCATGGCCTCTTCAGTGTCGGGATGAATATGGGTGGTGACTCTGGCGCCCGGGTTGATCTCAAGGCGCCCAACCCACAGGGATTCGGCCCCGTGGCTGGCGTCCACTAGGACGGTCCTGGGGATCCCGGGATAACCCTCTTCCGTCTTGGCGTTTGCCAGGTACAAGATAGGCATCAGAACCCTCCTAACTCACGGACCCATCATCAATATTGGCGGCCGGAGTTTCTCTGTCGTTCCAGACAACATACCGTATAATACCAATCAACGTGCCGAAGTGGCGAAATGGTAGACGCGCCGGTCTCAAAATTCGGTGGCACCCATGATCCCTCGTAATCCCCTATATAACCCAATGCCACTGCGTCCAGTTACTAGGCTCAATCCGTCTGTGCAGAACCAGCACGTAGTCTTTGGTGATGCATCGTATGTTGCCAAAAATGTTGCCAACTTTTCCGGGCAATCGAAGCGGTGAAAGGATGCACCTGAGACAAATGGGGCGTGGACTAAGCGCCGGGGCCGTCGTACTACGGGGTTGGTGTACCAACTAACTCATCCACGACAGCCGGTAGCTTCATGGTGAACGTCGACCCTTTACCCGCTTCACTCTCCACCAGAACGGTACCGCTCATCATCTCGCAGAAGTGGTGGGTATTACCAAGCCCCGTGCGGACAGCCATGTTGGCCGTCTCCTTAATGCAGCGTAAAAAAGAATGTGGCGCCTTCATCAACCGCTGATTCAGCCCAGATTCGCCCGCCGTGGCGATTAATGATCCGTTGCACAGTGGCCAGCCCGATCCCGGAGCCTTCAAATTCGCTTGCGTCGTGAAGCCTCTGAAAGGCCCCGAACAGGCGGTCGGCATATGCCATGTCGAAACCGGAGCCGTCGTCTCGGATGAAGCATGTTCGCTTTCCATCATCCTCGGTCAGCCCGAATTCTATCCTGGCCTGATCGTGCTTCCCGGTGTATTTCCACGCGTTGCCCAGAAGGTTCTCCAGGGCCACTCTCAACAGTCTGGTGTCTCCATTCAGCACCACACCATCTTGGATAACGAACTCGACCTGTCGCTGGGGGTCGCGTTCTTGAAGCCCCGTCACGATGGTCCTGGCTAAATCACTCAGGTCAACATTTTCGCGGCGCATCTCGCCACGGGTTACCTGCGAAAGAGCCAACAGATCGTCTATAAGCTGGCCCATGCGCTCGCTTCCCGTACGGACCCGCTCCAGATAGTGCTGGGCTTGCTCATCGAGGACGTCGGAGTATTCATTCATCAGGGCCTGGCTGAATCCATCTATCCCCCGCAACGGGGCTCTCAGGTCATGGGAGACAGAGTAAGAGAACGCCTCCAGTTCTTGATTGGTGGCGTCTAGTTCAGCAGTACGCCGCTCAGCCTCACCCAATAGTCTGGCATGCTCCAAAGCGACCGCTGCCTGGTTGGCGAACGCCTCGGTCAGCTCTATCTCATCTTCGCTGAATGTCCGCCCTGTTAGGTCACCAACCGCCAAAGTCCCAGTCACCCGGTCTTGGACGATGAACGGCACTCCGATAAATGCCCGCAACTCCAATTCCTCGAGCAATGTGGCTTGTTCAGGGGTGTGGGTCAACCGATCGTCCATCAAAAAATCGCGGGTAATCATCGTCTGGCGTTCGCGGGCGGCGTAGGCGCGCACTGACCCCAAATCGGAAAGTGGGAACTCTTGGGTGAACCTGGGATAAGAGTCCCCGGAAAGGCTGATCAGTTTGAGGATTTCCGTGGACTGGTCCAACTCAAAGATGATAGCTATCCGTGCGCCGATGAGAGACCGGGCGCTGTCGGCAATCTTTTGCGAAACCGCCTCAAAGTCCAATGTAGTAGCCAGGTCGTTGACCACATCATTAAGCGCCACCAACCGTTCTCGCTCAGTCTCCGCTTCGTTCAGGAGCCGGGCCTTCTCCAGGGCCAGTGCTGCCTGGTCGGCAAAGGCTTGTAATAGGGAGACTTCATCTTCAGTGAAAAGGCGGATACGCCTGTCCAGCAGATTTAGAACGCCTATAGATCTGTTATTGGCCAGCAGAGGAATCGCAGCGGACCCGTGGATGTCGTATTTTTCGCACAGCGACCGCCCTTCCGGAGATCGTTGCTCGTCCTGTACGGCGTCCTCCGTGATCCAGGGTTTCTTGGATTCCATCACATGGGCCATCATGTTCATATTTTGTCCTACGACGACGGTCGGAGCGATCTCGGCGACGAAGTCAGCTACCGAATCGGTGGTGGCGCTGGAAGCCAACTCATCTACCTGCAACAGCCGGATATAGGCGCCTGTCGCGCCGACAAGCCGGGCAGCCTCATTCACTATCAGGTCCAGCACTTCATCCGTGTCATGCGCACCCGCAAGTAGGTTAGAGACCCGGTAGAGGGCGTCGGACCGTTCCTTCTCCCGCTCCGCTTCGTTCAAAAGCCGGGCCTTCTCCAGGGCCAGCGCTGCTTGGTCGGCGAAGGCGGATAGGAGGGAAACTTCGTCTTCGGTGAAGCGGCGGATTCGTTTATCAACCACACTAAGAACGCCTAAGGGCTGGTCATTGGCCAGTAGAGCAACCGCAGCCGCTCCGTGAAACCCATGTTCTTGGTTTTTCTGACGCCCAACAGCCGTTACCAACTCATCTAGCGTCACATCATCTGAGACCCAAGGTTTCTTGGTGGCCATCACTTGACCCATGAAGCTGGTCCCTTCTTCGACCCGGAGGGACGGTTGAGCTTCACCTACCTCCGCAAGATACGCCGTCGTGGATTCAGTGGCAGCACTGGGCACCAACACGCCACCATTGAGCAACCTTATGTACGCGCCTGACGCACCGAGAAGCCGAGCAGCTTCGTTCACGATCAGGTCCAGAACTTCGTCCGTGGTGTGTGCCCCAGCTAATAGGTTGGATATCCGGTAAAGGGAGTCCGCACGTTCTCTCTCGGTCTCAGCGCGCTCCCTCTCTGTCTCAGCCTCATTCAACAGGCGGGCTTTCTCCAAGGCCAGGGCAGCCTGGTCAGCAAAGGCCTGCAAAAGGGAAACTTCGTCCTCGGCGAAGCGGCGGATATGACGGTCCAACACCGCTAGCACGCCGATTGAGCGGTCATTGGCCAGCAGTGGGATCACCGCTGTTCCGTGGAAACCATGTTCCCGCAATTTGGAACGCACATCGGGAGGTGTCAGCTCAGATACCTGCGCGTCCTCTATGATCCGGGGGTTTTTCGTGGCCATCACAATGGCCGATGGGCTCGTGCTTTCTCCAATCACAGAGGTTTGCGGAAGCGCCGCAAGTATTCCGGCCGCGGATTCCGTGGCGGCGCTGGCCACCAATACATCTCCTTCCAACAGCCGAATATAGGAGGCGGCCCCCCCAACCAACCGGGCGGCCTCGTTCACGATCAGGTTTAGAATCTCGTCAGTGTCATGGACTGCGGCCACCCGTTTGGAGACTTCCTGGAGCGCAAGCGAGCGTTCGCGTTCCCGCTCCAAGTCTTCTAGTAGCTGCTTCTTGGTTTTACGTTGGTCGTTCATGCGGTATCTGCCTAGAAAGTTGCCGGTATTATGACACGATTCAGTTAGCGGCGGTGACACTCTGTTCTTCCCCGGTTGCGGGTATCACGACCACCTGGTAAATGAGGAGTCAGTGACTGTGCGATGGGTCCTCTAGCTACCGAATTGCGACACCGCACCATCGGATCGAGGTGGCAATCTGAGGCTTTTAGCTATAAAATCACTCTGTGCCGAAGTGGCGAAATGGTAGACGCGCCGGTCTCAAAAACCGGTGGGGGTGACTCCGTGTCAGTTCGACTCTGACCTTCGGCACCATGTTTTAGGCATGAAATTAGGCCCTTGACCTAAACTCAAGGGCCTTCCCTATTTCCTAGATTTCCGCGAACTTTTGCCGAAGCCGGTGTCTCAGGCGTAAGATCGCGCCAGCGAGCCGACCCTTGAGGCTTATCAGGCTGAGAATATGTGTCGATGCTAGCGGCCATTGATAGGTAACAGCAGGCGCCAAGGACTTACTTTACGCGCAGGCACCCCCAAGCCGTTTCCCAGAAGTCCTCACCAGTTCTTCGGGACCACCGCGGGCGGCCCCCAAACCCCAGGACGGTCCCATTTAATTCCAGAACAGGCGCCATGGCCGGCTGTGATCTAAAATCTCCAGAGTGTTCAAAGCAGTCGTTCGTTCGTAGCTATAATGCTACTCAATATGCAGATGCCAGTTATTTGCCGGAGTAACATCCGCATCCCTTGGTTCCTTGCTGTGACGTTAATCTCGGTAGGCGCAGTTACCTGCGCCGAAGCGGGCCCGTCTGAGGCCGAAGTCCAGCAGATAGTTGACCAAAGGATCGCCACGGCCATTGCTTCTATTCCTACAGTAACTCCGGCGCCTATCGTGCCAACGGCGACCAGACAACCCCTGGCGACTCTGGTTTCTACCGCTACCCCACAGCCAACGGTTACGCCCCAGCCGACTCCGACGCGGATCAAGTTCCCTCCGACCGCTACCCCGCCGCCGGCTCCGAAAAACTTCAGCGATGTCTTTAGCGAATTTGCATTCAGTGTTTTTAGGCTTGAGACGCCGCAGGGGATGGGAACAGGGTGGCTGATAGAGCCAGGACTGATCTTAACGAATCAGCACGTTGTGGCAGGCGCGGATATAGTTTCTGTGAGACAAAACGAGGGAAGCCTGTTTACTGCAAGAGTCACGGCTGTTGACCAGGTCCGCGACATCGCGCTTCTGTCGTTCAACGCAAATCTAAGTGCCCTAGACTCGAGGGCGAAGCCGCTGCCAATTGGGGAAGTCTACACATCAGACATAGCTTCTTCTTTGATGGCGATGGGGTATTCGGGAGGCCTTACCGCCAGCGAAGATGGGACGATCGGTCCCGCCACGGCGAATATTGGCGTGTTGTCCTCGCTGGTGCGTTTTATTTCCGCCGACGTAAATAACTTGGTGATTGACGCGGCGGTAGATCCGGGGGACTCCGGCGGACCGGTGTTGAATCTTGATGGCGAAGTCGTCGGAATGACTCGGGCGGCACAGACCACCACCGGTTCTGGCCAACGGGTAGTGGGGACGTTTTTCGCTGTGCAGTGGAACGAGATTCAAGACGCGCTCCCGGACCTGAAAAAGGGCATATCCCGGTAATGATTAGCACGGACATGCCAGATTGACGATTCCTGCCATTGATTGGCTCCCCGTTCTTACCTGGCCGCATGAGCGGCGCCTGCTATCCGGTCAACGGTTCGGACGCGCCGCCGTGGTGGCCGGGCGAGAATCATCCCGGGCGGCTAAGCCGGCGGCCAAAGCACGGCGGAAAGCGACGTGTTCCAGAAGACCTTGGACCGGCCCGGCGAGAGTTCCAGTCGGGCAGGATGTTGGGGAACCGGTGACTGCTTGGCGTAAACTATAATTTGTCTGCATCCACCCGCGCAGGAGGACTGATGGGCACTGTACGGAATTTCGACAGCATAATATCGGCTGACTCTCATGTGTATGAGCCTTCCGACCTGTGGTTGAATGCGCTTGGCGATAAATTCGGCGAGAGAACGCCCAGAACAATTCTTGATTATCAGGGGGTAGAGGGGACCTATTTTTATAGCGGCTATCAGGGTTTGCCGGTAACGCGGGTCCGCCAAGGCACCACCTACGATTCTACGAATGCCGCGAGGATCCAGGCGAATGAAAAGGGGTTCAGCGCATGCGGCTATGATCCCGAGGTGCGGGTTGGGTTTCAAATAGAAGCCGGGTTAGACGCCGAAGTCCTTAATCCGACCACCATGCATGGCATCATGAGGAATCCTGATGTCGAAGTGCTGAAGGCGTGTTCCGAAGTCTACAACGACTGGGAATCGGAATTCGTATCGCATGACCCGAAACGGCTGATCGGGGTGAGCGTGATTCCGCTGCATGATACCGGCTGGGCAGTTAGAGAGCTTGACCGGACCATGAAGAAGGGGCTGCTGAACCCAACCATAAACTGCCAGGCGCCGGACGGATGCCTGCCTTACCGGCATCGTAGTTATGACCGGTTCTGGGCCGCCGCCAGTGAAGCTGGAGTGCCCATCACATTGCACATTCTCACGGGCAGGGTGCTGGACACGCTTATCATGGCCCGGACCGACCAGTCTCAGGAAGAACGTGAAGGGAACCCAGGGAGTTGGATCGACCTGTCCAGCGAGATCCAGAATGTCCTAGCCAACGATTTTATCTTCGGGGGAATCTTGGACCGCTTTCCGGGGTTAAAGATCCTTTGCAGCGAATTCGAGGTGTCTTGGGTCCCGGGGTTCATGGCGCGCCTGGACCAGATCGAAGTGATCGCCGCTCGATTGGATGTCCCAAAATTGAAGATGAAGGCAAGCGAATATATGCTTTCGCGCGTCTGGCATGGGTTCATCGATGATACCGCCGCCGCTTTTTGCATCCCTTACGTCGGAGCCGATCAAGTTATGTGGGGGTCTGACTTCCCCCACACCAGGTCTATAGGGCTTGAAGTACATTCCGACCTGGGGAGATTGCTGGAGGGCCTTCCAAGGCAAGACCAGGTAAAGGTGGTAAGCGCCAGCGTAGCCAGGTTATTCAACTGGAGCAAAAATTAGAACTCGGCCGAACACCTCATAACCTAGAGAAGCCCCCGAACCGGGGGGCTTCTTTTGATTAAGCGGTATCTTCATGCTGGTCCGGGTTTATTTCTTGTCAATGACGACCGGCGGCGAGCCATTGTCCGCGAATACCACCGTGGCGGCGATGGCCGGGTTGGGATGTTTGATACATTTTGGGCAACGTTCGGGGATGGCGACGTAGCTTGTGCCGCTCAGGGGTAAAACCCAGCGGTGTCCCAGGCTGCATTCCATGGTGACGATATTACTCATTCAGCAGTCTCTTCAACTATCTATATATTATAAATCGGTACAGGACTTAGAGGAAAACCTCGGCGGCGTGTCGGGCCCTCCCGATCTCAATTGACGGCGTAGGAGAGGATGAAGCTGGCGGAATAATCCTTGGGGACTTCTTGGAGGACCAACCAAACGGGCTCCGCCCACCCCTTTTCGCACAGGCCGGTTTGGACCGCATCCACGTGAACATCCACCGTCTTGCCCAGATGCCGCATGATTACCAACGTGGTCACCACCTCGAAAGAGCAACCGGCGCCGGTGACCACGGTGCCAACCAGCATCTCCGTCTCCCAGTCGATCAGGCCCAGGTCCATCTCCACCAGGCCGTTTGATCCGGCCAGATACGCCTCGGCTTCGGCCTGGGTCCGCAAGACCACCTCTTTCCCCAGATGGGAAGGCGTAGCAGCTCCGGCCAACTGAAACGCATCTCGGACCGTCACGATGTCGTCCGCCAGACGGAACGGGACAGCCACGTTGCTCTCACCGCGGCAGTCGGTGAATAACCGTCCATCGACGCTGACGTGGAACGGGTATCTCACCCCGTTCAACTCATATATAAGAACGTAGCCGGGGACTAATGCCTGGGTATAGGACGCGCCGGCGTCGGGACAGCCCAGCGAGCCGTCGTTGAATTCCAATATCCGGGAATGGACCAACCGGAGATCCCCTGGCTCAACCCCAAGCCGGGCGCTCAACTCCCGGTGGGCGGTCAAGCTGGCGGGTCCGTTTATATCGAATTGACCGGGCGTGATGGAGGCGCTGCCGGCGAACTGATTGCCAATCACATGCTCCAGCAAGGTGAGCATGGTTACGTCGTTTCCGATGTAAAGAACGATAAACCTTCCCGTTGAATAGAAGTGGGGGCTGTCCGTCCACGACACAAACGCCCTACCCACGCCAAAACCATCGGGGGACACTGTGGCGGCTCCAACCTCGGCTTCGTCTTCGCTGGGAAATGCCCACACGTAAACTTCGGCGCCGTTCACGGTGAACACGCGGATAGGCACGCCAAAGTTCGAACTGCCGCCACTCGGACCGATTTCCACGTCTGCCCCGGCGTTCCGAAGATCATCGGCCAGCCGCGTGTGGTCATTCGACGGCGGAATCGGTGAGACAAGCGACCGGATCCCGGTGTCGATGTCTATGTTAACGTCGGTGGCCTCTCCCTCCATTATCACGACCGTGATTGGCAGGGAGCCGGAACAGCCGGGGAAATCGCAGCCGCTGAGATTCACGCTGTACTCGCCAACCGGGACAAACGTGAGGAATGTGCCGTCCCCGCGTAACTGGACCAAGACATCCTCTCCGTCTTCACTCTCAAGCTGGAGTTGCCTGGACGAGTAGGTGTCTCCGATCACCTGGAAGCATGGCTCGATCGGGCAGAGCGGTCCAATGTTGACCGAACCGGCAAATACTCCCACCGGTTGGCCGGGACCAGGAGTTTCAGTTTGGAGCGGAATGGGAGTAATAACGTTTTGCACGGGGACGGGAGAACCGGCCGGGTCAGACGTACAAGCCGCTGCCGCCGCTATAAGTAGTCCGGCCAAGAACAAAAACCATCTAACGCCCACGATTCCGCCCTCCGGCAACTCGATCTAAATGTACTTCAGTATTGTAGACGGAGCATGGGGCCCAATAGTTCCCGGACCAGTCCGGCCGGTCTGGCGTATCTATTAGATGGATAGGCCCTCTAGGCGGCATGTTAAGCTACCTCAACGCAGATAGGGCGATCGTAACCGAAGCTAGATGGGACTAGACCATGTACATTAAATTATTTTCCGCGGCGGTCTTATTGGCCCTGTTGGTCATATTGGCCGCATGCGAGACGGAAACCGGTATCGCCAAGTCGATCCTGGACGAAGATCCTGTTCACCGGGTCTCGGCCGCCCAGATTGTTGCGGACTACGAAGCAAGCGAGACCGCGGCAGACGCGAAGTACAAAGGAAAGGTGATCGTGGTCACCGGGGTTATCAGCAACATCTATCGAGGTTTACTCTACATCCCGTACGTGGAATTGGAAGCCGGGGTACGCTGTAGTTTTAGCGACGATGAAGACCCGGTCATGATTGAGTTATCAATAGGCCAGACGGTATCGATGAAAGGCCAGGGTGACAGATTGCTGTTTGGCGTTGAACTCCGAGGCTGTACCGTAGAATGACCGGCAATGGCTGGACAATGGCCCGCGCGGCGTTGAATTCACCGGCGCTGCCCAATTAAACTTATGTAACCAGCGGCCTGTACCGTCCAACTTTTGGGCCGCTGAGCGTCCGGAGGCGGCAATGGTAGTCTTGGCCATCGTCCTTGGCGGTATTATTGGCGGTATCGCCGCCGTCCTCGGCACGCTGCTGGTCCGGGGAGACCTGGGCATCCGGCTGCCCAAGGCGTTGGACCCCGAATACCGGCATCATGAGGTTGTCACCTGCGGCATGTTGATGGCCATCGGACTGAAAGCCGGTTCAGTCGGGACCGGAGTCGGAGCGGTCTTGGGATTTCTCGTATATCAACTGGCCTTCTGATTCCAGGCTTGCTCCCGCCTCCGATTCACGAGAGAATCCATCCAGCCTAGCACCAGCCTAGCAAGAGAAGATCACCGAAAGACGACCGGCGGCGAGTGGAGATATGTACGCAGTTACCAACCGGATCAAGATTCAAAAGGGCCACGGCGATGAGATGGAAGCGGTCTTTGGGAAGCGGGGCGGAATCCAGAATGAGCCCGGCTTCAAGAGCTTTGAGTTATGGAGCCTGGAGGCTGAGGACGACCATGAAGTGTACCTGGTGGTAACCCGCTGGGAGTCCAAAGAAGATTTCAAGAACTGGACCCAGAGCGAATCTTTCAAAGAGGCCCACTCGGGTCCTCATCCGGCCTACATCTTGTCGGGTGAACTGGCCAATTACGAGGTCAAGATCTCCATCGAAAAGAGTTAATAGACCGGTCCTTCCAGAAATTCGTGCCTTAAAACGTAGGGGCATCCCGATTCATCGGGATGCCCCTACGTTTTAAGGCGACTAGGTTGCTGGGCCTAAAACCTGTTATTTTCCGTGGCAGCGTTTGTACTTCTTGCCGCTGTTGCAAGGGCATTTGGCGTTGCGGCCGATCTTACCCTGCTCCGGCTGCATGGTCCGCTTCTCATTGCAGTAAGCGCAGGTGCAGGCTGCCGGGTGATCGCTGTACCAGTTGGTTCGAGTGGACATTACTTTCCAATCTTCCGGGATTTAGAGTTTGAGGAACACAACTTTGTTACCTCCATCCTACAACCGCGAGAATCTCCATACAAGTAAACCAACTGCTCGTCCTGCGCGCCCAGGAGATCCGGCGATGCCGGCGGTTGACGAAATGGCGGGGGACACTACAATACCTGCGGACTAGCCCCTGAATAAACCGCTGACCTTGGAGTGACGATGCCCGGCGCCAATGGGGGAATCGACTTCTTACTCGCGCCCTACCGAGTCCTGGACCTGACCGATGAACGCGGCCTGCTGGCGGGCAAGATTCTGGCCGACCTGGGCGCCGATGTGCTGCAGATCGAGCCTCCCGGCGGCAGCCCAGCCCGGAAGATCGGGCCCTTCTATGGCGACGACCCGCAACCTGAGAAGAGCCTATTCTGGTGGGCCTACGCCGCGAATAAACGTGGCATCACCCTGGACCTGGAACAGAAAGACGGACAAGCCCTGCTGGAGAAACTGGTGGCCGAGGCCGATTTCCTCATCGAGTCCTTCACCCCCGGCTATCTGGACGGACTGGGCCTGGGCTACCAGCATCTGGCGGAGATCAACCCCAAGTTGGTCATGGTGTCCATCACACCCTTTGGACAGGACGGCCCCTACTCGAACTATCAGGCGACCGATATCGTCGGCATGGCGCTGGGCGGGTTCATGTACCTGACCGGCGACGAGGACCGTGCCCCCATCCGAATCAGCTTTCCCCATTTTTATCTCCACGGCGGGGCCGCCGGCGCCACTGGCGCGATGCTGGCCCACGCCTACCGGGTCACCTCTGGGCAGGGGCAGTACGTGGACGTTTCCTGCCAGCAGGCAGTGGCCAAGACTCTGGCCCACGCGCCCCAGATCTGGGACATCGAAGGGGTGGTCCTGAAGCGCATGGGCGTATTCCGGCAGACCTCCGGCGAGAACCGGGTACGAATCAACTGGCCCTGCAAGGACGGTTATGTAAACTACATGGTCCAAGGAGGCACAGTCGCCTACAGCACCCGCGCCTTGTTGGACTGGATGAAAGAGGACGGTTTCGACATCGCCGAGCTGGCCGCGGTCGATTGGGAGGAGATGGGGTACGGAGCGATCACTCCGGAACTCATGGCCAAATTGGGCGGACCATTGGGGGATTTCTTCAATGGCCACACCAGAGCGGAGTTGGTGCAGGGCAGTCTCGACCGCCGGATATTGCTGTTCCCCGTGGCCACGCCATCGGCACTCCAAGGCCACCCACAGCTTGAAGCCCGTGGGTTTTTCAAGGAGCTGGACCACCCGGAACTGGGAGTGGCCGTTCAGTATCCGGGAGCCTTCATCAAATCGGGTGACGGCGGCGACATCGCAGGCCTATACCGAAGGCCGCCGCTGATCGGCGAACACAACGCGGACATATTCCAAGGGGAGTTGGGCCTTTCCGGTGCGGAACTTGATTCCCTCAAGCGCAGCGGTGTGATATGACTGCCCAACAAGGACCTGCTAAACCCCTGGACGGGGTCAACGTTCTGGACTTCTGCTGGGTAGCCGTCGGTCCCATGACCACCAAATATCTTGGTGAGTACGGGGCCACCGTGGTGCGGGTGGAGTCGGTCAAGAGGCCCGGCACCCTGCGCCGCGCCGCTCCCTACAAGGACGGTATCCCTGGCATCAACCGCAGCGCCTACTTCGCCAACTACAACGCCAACAAGATGGGCATCACCGTGGATATGCGGCACCCCAGGGCCCGCGAGTTGATGCTGCGCATGGCCAAGTGGGCCCACCTGGTGACCGAGAACTTCACTCCGGGCACCATGGAGAGTTGGGGACTCGGCTTCGAGCAACTCAAGGAGGTCAACCCTGGCATCGTGTTGTTCAGCACTTCCATGATGGGCCGGGGCGGACCCATGGAAAAGCAGCCGGGCTTCGGGCCGGTGCTTTCGTCGTTGGTGGGCCTGACCAATCTTACCGGCTGGCCCGACCGGGACCCGGTCAACCCGTACGGGGCCTACACCGATTTCATCGTCCCAAAGTTCGCTGTTGCCGCCATCCTGGCTGGGTTGGACCGCCGCCGCCGCACCGGGGAGGGAATCCACATCGACATGTCCCAATTGGAGACCACGTTGCACTTCTCCGCGCCGGTGCTGCTGGACTACGCGGTCAACGGCCGGGAGCAGTCACGCATGGGCAACCGGGACCCCGGCGCGGCTCCACATGGCGCCTTTCCCTGTGCCGGGGACGACCGTTGGATCGCCTTGGGCTGCTTCTCCGACGACCACTGGGAGGGCCTGCAGCGGACCATCGCGCACGACGGCGCCGGCTGGCCTTACAACCCTGATTTCGCCACTCTCCCGGGCAGAAAGGCCAACGAAGACGAATTGGAACGCCTGCTGTCCGGCTGGACCAGTTCCTGGGACGCGGGGGCCCTGATGGAGACACTGCAGAGCGCTGGAGTGCCCGCGGGGACGGTCAACGACTGCCGGGACCTCTTCGATGACGCCCAATTGCAACACCGCGGCCATTTCCAGTGGCTGGACCACCCGGAGATCGGTCCCTATGCAACTGACCGCAGCGAGATGGTCCTATCTTTAAGTCCGGGCAGCCTCGATACACCGGCCCCGCTGTTGGGGGAACACAATAGCCACGTCCTCAAAGACCTGATCGGCCTCTCCGATGAAGAATACGAGTCGCTGGAAGAGGACGGGGTGCTGGAGTAGATGGGACGCTGAAAGCCCCGATGGACTCGGGGCTGTTAGCCCTTAGCCGCCTCCCGCTGGGAGCCGAAGCGGAGGGAGCTCCCGGCCAGGACCAGACTGACCGAAGCGAAGCTGATCAGGAACAGGGCTGGCTTCAGGCCGCCGAACGCCTCCTGGAGGAACCCCGTGATCAGCGGGCCCAGGGACGTTCCAACCGATGTCATCATCATGGTGAAGGTGAACGCCACCGCCAACTCCCTTGGCCTGATTCCCGGCAGGTGGAAGGGCACCGTGATCAAGATGGGGAAGAAGGCCCAGGCCACGCCATTTAGGAAGTTCAGGAAGAACAGCGCGGGCACAGATCCCGTTAGGACCATGGCCAGATTGCTTCCAATCATCAGTAATCCCAGCACCTGAAGAAAATTTCCCTCCCGGCCGCTTGTGGACGCCGCCCAGGCAATCGGCAGACCCCCCACGCCGCCCACGACGATGCCCAGCGCCAGGATGCCGCCGGAAAGGCGTAGCGAGATGTCGTATTCTTCCAGCATCAACGTGGGGTAGAAGGCCAAGAATGCGCCAAAAGCCATCGTCACTCCCACAAACCCCAGTCCACCGATCCAGAGGTCCCGGTGACCCAGAGCCCCCTTGACCACGTCTAACCCCTGGGGCACGGCGGCGCCCCGGTCAGCCTCGTTGGTCCGGGTCTTGCCCAAGACGACCCATAACGCGGTGATCCCGGCGAAATACAGCCCAAATATTCGCAGGGTCATCCGCCAGTCGCCGTCCAGCAGTTCCAGTATGACCGGGGCCAGCGCCAGTCCCCCGCCCACCACCAAGCCGAACAGCACGTTGGACAGGCCGTTCACTATGATCACTTCCTTGGGCGGGAACCATTGGCGGGTCAGGATTGCCCTGGCCGGCATCTGAGCGATGTTGCTGATGCCGAACAAAAGCCGCCCCGCCAGGAGCACGATGAAGACCGGGGCCCAGCTCTGGAGGAACAGGCATAACGTGGCCATGGTGAGGGTGCCGGCGGTGAGCCACTTGGGCGATAGCCGTGAAGTCGCCCAACTGAGGGGTATGGCCAGGGCGATGTTTCCCCAGTGGGACGCCGAGCCCAGCAAGCCCTGCTGGCTGGGTGAAAGGCTGAGTTCCGCGCTGATGGCGGGCAGCAATATACCCAGGGTGTTCAACACCATGAAGGAAGAAACGCTGGAGAACAGCCATACTCCCATGACTGTCCAGCGGTATCGGCTATAGGTCAGCGGGGCCTGGGGAGTCAAATCCGGTTAGGTCCGATCCCGATGGGTGATTTTCCGGGGCAGGTCTGGATCTCAGGCGATGAGACGCTGCGCTTCGTTGACGGCATGGCATATCATAGACCCTCGGACGGTATAGAAGCCAAGTCATGGGGGCAGGTCAGATATACTCCGCCACGGCAAGGCATAAATGGAGGGCAGAATATGGAGCGTATCGGAGTCGGGTTCTCTGGGGGAATGTCGCCCCAAGACATAGTTGAATGCGTGAAAGTGGCCGAGGACCTGGGCTACGAGTCGGCTTGGGTGGCCGAGGGTCACGGCGGCGACCAGTTCTCCGTCCTCACCGCCTGCGCCGTGGCCACCAAAAGGATCAAGTTGGGCACCAGCATCACCAGCGTCTACGTCCGCACCCCACCGACCATCGCCATGGCGGCGGCTTCCGTGGACTATTTCTCCAACGGCCGGTTCATCCTGGGCGTGGGCACCAGCCATAAGGTCCAGGTGGAACCGGAACACGGACTGGAGTTCACCCGCCCGGTGCAGCGGCTGCGGGAATGCGTGGACATCGTGCGGGCCATCCTCAAGGACTCGGACGTGAACTACCACGGCGAGATCTATGACATCGACCGGTTCGACCTGTGGTTCCAGCCCCTGCGAAAGGAGATTCCCATCTACGTGGCGGCGGTGTTTCCCAAGATGCTGGAGGTCTGCGGCGAGATCAGCCAGGGGGCGATCCTCACCTGGTGCACCCTGGACCACGCGGAAACGGCGGTCCGGCACGTGGGCCTGGGCGCCCGAAACGCCGGACGCGACCCCGCCGACGTGGAGGTGGCCAGTCTGCTCCCCTGCGCCGTGTCAAAACCGGGACGCCGCCAGGGACCTGATGCGCATGCCCATCGCGTCCTATGCCGGCCGCTTCCCCCGCTACCGCAAACTGATGATCGACGCCGGGTTCCCGGAGGAGATCGAGGACGTTCGGGCGGCCTGGCAGGCAGGGCGCACCCAGGAGGCGCTGGACCTAGTCCCCAGCGGCCTCATCGACAAGATTGGCCTGGTGGGCACGGCCGAAGAGGTCCGCGCAAAGCTGGCCGACTACCGCGATGCCGGCATCACCCTGCCCATAGTTTCGCCCCGGTTCATGGGCGACGGGGCCAAAGAGCAGGCGCTGGAGATCATCCGTGCCTGCGCCCCAGCCTGATATACTTCGCCCAAACTCTCACTCTGGAGAGGAGTATCCCTCCCCCTTGCCAGGGGGAAGGTTAGGTTCCCCGAATCATCGGGGAGACTTCCCGGCCCCGATGCATCGGGGAGGACGCTCGATCGAATCGGCGCTCGACTTGTCAGAGATGGGGGTGCTTTCCGCCAACCGCCCAAGAATTCGCCATGGACTTCAACTTCACCACCCAACAATCCGAATTCAGAGAGGAACTCCGCGATTTCCTGCGGGCTGAAGTCCCCCAGGAAAAGCAGGAGGTCTTCGGTCTATTGACCGAGGAACAGTACCAGTTCGGCCGGGAGATCAACCGCAAACTGGCGGCCCGGAATTGGCTGGCGGTTGGGTGGCCCCAAGAGCATGGCGGCGGCGGCAAAGGGCCCATCGAACAGGGCATCTTGGCCGAAGACCTGGGGTATTGGCGGGTGCCCAAGAGCGGCTCGATCGGACTGGGCATCGTCGGCCCGGCGATCATGGTTTTTGGCACCCAGGACCAGAAAGAACGGTATTTAAGTCCCATCGCCAGAGGCGAGGTCGAGTATTGCCAGGGTTTCAGCGAGCCCAACGTTGGGTCGGACCTGGCGTCTCTGGAACTGCGGGCGGAGCGTGACGGCGACGAGTACGTGTTGAACGGCTCCAAGATGTTCACCAGCTACGCCTACCACGCCGACTATATGTACCTGCTGGCCCGCACCGACCCCCAGGCCCAGAAGCACCGCGGCATCAGCCTGTTCATCGCCGACCTCAAGACACCGGGGATCAGCCTGCAGCCCCTGCCCTACATCAATGGAGAGATGGCCGCCCAGACCTTTTTCGATAACGTCCGGCTGCCGCTATCGTGCCTGATCGGCGAGGAGAACCGTGGCTGGTACCACGCCATGACTACGTTGGATTACGAAAGGTCCGGCCTTTGGCGGTACGCCAACGTGCGGCGGGTGTTCGACGATTTCGCCGAGTTCTGCCAAGGGTCCGCCCCCGATGGAGGACAGCCCCTGGCCGGGCACCCCATGGTGCGCCACCAACTGGCCCAACGCCGGCTTGGCATGGAGACTTGGAAGCTGCTCTGCTGGAACGTGGCCTGGATGCAGAGTTCGGGGGCGGTGCCCAACGCCGAGGCTTCGGTGGCATTCCTGTACGGCAGTGAAGAGCGCTTGCGTTTCGCCGAGATGGCCATGGAGGTCCTGGGCCCCTACGCCACCCTTCGCCACGGCTCTCCATTGGCCCCGCTCCTGGGCAATATCGAAGGGATCCACCGCGAGGCGATGCATCTGCACGGAGCGGGCACCAATGAGATCCACCGGAATATCATCGCCCAACGCGGGCTAGGCATGCCCCGGTGACGCCCCGTTAAGGAAACCTGAATATGGACTTCGCCCTGACACAAGAACAGGTGATCCTGCGCCGTTCCGCCCGTGAATTCCTTGAGGCTGAGTGCCCGTCTTCGTTGGTCCGGGCGGTGGAGGAATCGGGTGATGGCCATGCGCCGGACCTGTGGCGGAAGATGGCGGGTCTGGGCTGGCTGGGGATATCCCTGCCGGAGCAGTACGGCGGGACCGGCGGGTCCCTCACCGATCAGACCGTCCTGTTCGAAGAGATCGGCCGCACCCTGACGCCGGGCCCGCTGCTCACGTCATCCGTCCTGGCGGCCCAGATAGTGCTGAACGCCGGCAGCGGCCGTCAGAAGGACGACCTGCTTCCCGGCGTTGTCAGCGGCGAAGTTATATTGACCCTGGCCAGAGGAGAAAAACTAGAGACCGCATCCCGGGATGGCGGCCTGACCCTCAGCGGCGAAAGTCTCTTTGTTCCACACGCCGGGTTGGCCAGCCACATCATCTGCGCGACGCGTCCCGCCATCGGGGCCTGGCCGGATACAACCCTGGTCTTGGTGGATACCCAGGCCGGCGGCGTGATCAAGACCGCCATGGAGTCCATCGCCAACTATCCGCAGTTCCTGGTTGAGTTCGACGACGTGCCGCTGCCCGGTGACGCGGTGCTGGGCGAGATCGCCCAAGGACGGCCGGCTTTGGACCGGGCGGTGCAGCGGGCCACCGTGGCCCAATGCGCCGAGACCTTGGGCCGGGCCCAAATGGTGTTGGAGATGGTGGTGGAATACGCCGGCAACCGGGTCCAATTCGGACGTCCCATCGGAACGTTCCAGGCCGTTCAGCACCGCTGCGCCGACCTCAAAGTCGCCGTGGACGGAGTCCGGATGCTCACCTATCAGGCGGCTTGGAGATTGGACCAGGGTCTGCCGGCCGGCCAAGAGATATCCATGGCGAAGGCCCAGGCCGGGACATTGAGCCGGATGGCCACCGAGGCCGGACATTCCATCTTCGCCGGAATCTCGTTCACCGTCGAACACGACATGCAGCTATATTCCGCCCGGGCCAAGATCGCCGAGGCCAACCTGGGCGACACCGGATACCACCTGGACCAACTGGTTATATAGGTGGACTCCTGATCGAGCGAACCAAACAGAATCCCCACCCCCTCGCAAGGGGGTAGTTTAGGTCCGACGTAGTCGAGACTCTCGACGCCGGTCGGAGCTCACCACGAATGTAAAAAAGGGCCTTTA
>JACZYV010000095.1:0-12164 GCA_022570905.1 Chloroflexota bacterium | reverse complement strand
TCCGTGTTGGGCCATTGGCCCCCTTGCCTTGCCTCCGCTTGCCTTGCCGCGCCACACCTTGCCCCGCCAGGCCTTGCCAAGCCTAGTATCGTGTTTCAAAAAGCCCGCCCCGAAAACAGTGACATAAACGGGGCAGGCGACTCACCGCAGCTACGGGCTACGGATCGTGTCTCACTTAGAATGGCACATCGTCGTAATGCGGTGGTTCCGAAACTGGTTCCAAGGCCGGCTCTTGCGGATCTGGAGCAGCCTCAACCTGTTTCGGCTTCCCGCCTTTCAGCCGTTTCCCGAACAGCGTGTCGAGTTTGCGATTCATAGTGGCGTCGAGAGTGTTGACTTCAGCAGGTTCATCAAGTGGCGGAAGCATGAAGTCCCAATTTTCAGTTGGTTTCCCATTGAACTCGCCTTCTTTGCATGTCGCCCGGACGTCGGCATTGACAAGATTCAAATCGTTGAAACTGTCGCCTTCAAACCCCGCATACCTCAACTTTTTCATTGCATAATTCATCATATTTTCGTCCTGAGAGTCAATGCACATTTGAAGCCTGCGGAAAGGTTTTTCAGGGTCTTCGTAGACCTGTTCTAATTGTTCTTCTCCTTCTGGGTTTTTAGTAATCAAGTGCGTTGGGTATCCATCAAATACCAGCATTGGAAGTTTTCTTTTTTCGGTTTCAACCCATCCTTGGCTAGTAATACGAAATACATATCGTCCTGGTTTGTGATACCACATTATTTGCCACCGCCTTTCATAGCTAAGAGAAAGTTGTCCCAAGCCTCTTTACCGCTGTTGCCCATTTCGATTTCTTCGGGTAAGATTTCGATATCTTCTCTGTCGCCATGGTCGGGAATAACATCGACGGCGGTGAAGCTGGTGTGGCGCCTTTTAGCGGAATCGAAAGGGCTTATTCTGACGAGGCGATGGACGCCGGTTTCACAGGAGAGATAGCCAAAGGCGTAGGAGCCCTTGACGCGGAGGGTGATGGAGCGGATGCCGGCTTCCTCGCCGAGGGTTTGGCTGATTTCCTCGACCTGATAGTTGTTGCGTTCGAAATATCGGAGGTACATCCGCAGGAGCATTTCGGCCCAGTCGCAGCTTTCGGTTCCTCCGGCACCGGCGTGGATGGAGAAGAAGCAGTCACAGGGGTCGTCTTCGCCTTTGAGGAGTGAGGCCAATTCGACTTTTTCGACGGTGGATTGGAGCGGTTTGATATCCCGGGCGACTTCGAGGCGGGTTTGCTGGTCGTCCTCCTGCTGGGCCATCTCCCAGAGTCCGGGCACGCTGCGCCATTGGCCTGAGGTCGCCCGGCTTATGGAACCCACACCACTACTTGGGGCCATGAACGCCAGTTTCCCCCATAGCGCCGCGTGGATGTTGCTGGGGATATTGGCCTTGATGCCGGCATTCTGAAATGCCTGCAGCAGCCGCTCAGTCCGCTCGCTGGCCGAATCGTCGGACTCGCCAAAGGAAACGTAGGGGTCCCCGCCCGCATGGAGGATGTGTCCCGGTCCGACGATATAGCTGATCAGGCCGCCGAGCCCGACCACCACGGCCTTTTCGCCCAGCACGGACGCCAACTGGGCCGGGGCTTCCACTCCATTTTGCATGGGAACGACAAACGTCTCAGGACCAATCATGGGCCGCATGGCCTTGGCGGCATCAACAACCTGCCAGGCCTTGACCCCCAGGATCACCGCATCCACGGTCCCGGCCTCGGTGGGGCTGTCGGTTGCCAGGGCCGGGGCCGCGACGAAATCGCCCTTGATGCTATCGACCCTCAGTCCATGCTCACGGATCGCTCTCAAATGCTCGCCCCTGGCGATGAGCACCACTTCCTCCCCCGCTTGGGACAGCCGCCCGCCCAGGTAGCCGCCGATTCCTCCGGCGCCGAAAATAGCTATCCGCAATCTATCATCTCCCCAAAACCTATTCCGCCAGGCCTCGATCAGCCTGCCTCCAGCCTCCGGTCCGGCCCCGCCAGGTCCAACAAACGCCGCCAGATTCGGCGGCTGTTGTCCTCCCGCAACATGCACACCTTGATGTTGTGGGGCCCCGGCCCGTGGGCACAGGAATGGCCGATCTTGCCCCGGACTTTGTCACACCAAACGTAGCCGTGAAGCAGGGGCAGCGGGTTCTCCACCTGGGCGCCCCCAGAGACGGTGTCCCAGCGGGGGTCATGGAGGTCGGACCACCGGACCCGGCCCACTCCGCGGTCGTTCCAGTCCCGCCGGACGTAGACGGCGGACCGGCCCAGGGTCTGCCGCCAGGCCAAGCCGATGCTCAGGCGGAGGACCGCCGCCAACAGCCAAAAGACGAGGCGCAACCCCCGCCACAACGACTTGAATATGAACCCAATGATCTTGGTCAAGACGTTACTGAAAGACCGCCTCAGGCCGGTTCTTCAACGCATCGTGGATCCGCGGGATGTGATTCTCCATCATGTCCATCGCCTCCATCTCGGCCACCGTGTACCACCCGAATTCGGTGGTCTCGTCACTGAGCCCCAACTCACCGCCGGTAATCTCGACCTCAAAGCTGAAAGCCACCGGTTGATACACGTTCCCGTCAGCAAATTCGACGAGAAGGTCAGGGGAGGTATAGACGCCCACCAGCTTCGTGACCCTCACCTCCAAGCCCGTCTCCTCCAATACTTCCCTGACGCAGGCTTCGGCCACGCTTTCTCCCGGGTCCATACCGCCGCCGGGGAGGCACCAGCGGCCGTTGTCCTCACGGCGGGTCAACAAAAACTTCTCCCTGGCCTCGTCAAAGATCAGCGCCGAGGCGCCGGGCCGTAACACGCCCTGCTTCCCGATCCTTTCGCCGAATCTAAGGGTGCTCATCCGATTGATTTTCTCCCTCCATCAGGCCGTCTTCAAAGAATCAGGCCAGTTTTTCACGGTGCGTTCTAGGTTCGTTTGTAGAGTGCCCGAACAGGAGGATTTAATCAAGAAGTTCGGTGTTGGGCTAGCTTAGGCCCTCCAGCTGCCTCTCAAGTTGGCTCCGCAGGCGGGCCTGGCGTGGGGTGGCGTGGCGTTGACGGTCAACATCCACTCTCTATAATGGCGTCTGCTAGACCCCAGCTAATTTGAAGCCACAGCCCGCAGCAGCCGCCGGGAGTGGCTTGCGGGACCGGACAACGGGAGGACTTGATGAAGTTCGGACTGTTCTACCAGATACAGGTCCCCAAGCCATGGGACGAACATAGCGAAAGTAAACGCATCTGGGAAGCGCTAGACCAGATCACCTACGCCGAAGAGATGGGCTACGACAGCGTTTGGTTCTCGGAGCACCATTTCCGTCCCGAATGGTCCCATAACAGCGCTCCCGATCTGACGTTGGCCGCCGTGAGCCAACGCACCTCACGCATCCGATTGGGCGTTGGCGTGGTGCTGGCCCCGATCCACCACCCTTTGCACACCGCGGCCCGCATGGCCACCCTGGACATACTCAGCAACGGCCGTGTGGACGTCGGCCTGGGCCGCACGGGGTATCCGTACCAACTAACCCCCTTTGGGACAAAATTGGAAGACACCAGGGGCATGTGGGAAGAGTTCGCCCAGGTCTTGCCCCGGATCTGGACCGAGGAAGTGTTCTCCCACGAAGGAAAGTACTACCAGATACCGCCCCGCGAGGTACTTCCCAAGCCCATCCAAAAGCCCCATCCCCCGCTCTGGTCAGCCTGTTCCAGCGAAGAAACCACCCGCACCGCCGCCCAACTGGGCCTGGGCGCCCTGGTCGGCAGCGAGGGCGGCCCCGATAAGGTGGGCAGCGTTCTCGAGCTCTATCAACAAGCGCTGAAAACCGCGAGTCCCTCTGGAGTGTCGCCCAACAGCCACAACGCCCTGATGACCGCCGGTTTCTGCCATGAAGACCCCAAGGAGATCGAAGGCAGGGGCACGGAGTTGATCGGCTGGTACACGGACCAACAGCGGAAGCGGGCCCGCCTGGTCTGGCAGGGCGTTGACCCAGCCACCGTGCCGCCCGATTACCAGGGATACTACGAGCGGGACATGAGATTGGCCGCGGGCCCGCACCCCGGCGACCCCACCGCCAGCGAGGTCGTGAAGCGGGGGACTTCCTTCTGCGTAGGCACGCCCGACCAATGCATTAAGTTCTTCGAGAGCTACGAGGCGATGGGCGTCGAGCAGATATTCTTGCTTTCGGCCATCGGCCCGGCCAGGCACGAAGAAGTGATGAACACCCTAACCATGTTCGGCAAGCATGTGATCCCTCACTTCCGGGCCAAAGAAAAGGCTCAAGCACCGTCCAGTATGCCCTCGGCGGCCTCTGACTGATCAGTGATTTATCTAACCGGAGACGTCCCATGAAAACAGGGGTTGTGTTTCCCCAGACCGAGATCGGCGCCGACCCGGCCGCGGTGCGCGATTACGTGCAGGCCGTCGAGGGGTTGGGTTATTCCCATATGCTGGTCTACGACCACGTGCTGGGAGCAGACACCAGTCACCACGCCGATTGGCAGGGCAGTTACACCTCCGAGTCCATGTTCCACGAGCCTTTCGTGCTCTTCGGCTACCTGGCCGGCATCACCACCAAGCTGGAACTGGTGACGGCGGTTTTGATCTTGGGCCAGCGGCAGACCGCCCTGGTGGCCAAGCAGGCCGCCGAGGTGGACCTGCTGACCGGCGGGCGGCTTCGGCTGGGGGTAGGCGTGGGCTGGAACTACGTTGAGTACGAGGCGCTGAACCAGGACTTCAGCAATCGTGGCCGCCGCTACGCGGAACAGATCACCTTGCTGCGGGAGTTCTGGACCAAAGACGTGGTCGGATTCGAGGGCCGGTACCATAAGGTCGACTACGCCGGCGTCAACCCGCAACCGGTGCAGCGGCCGATCCCCATCTGGATGGGCGCCGGGGCGCGGGCGAACCCTGTGCCCACCGACCGGGTGCTCCGCAGAGTGGCGCGGCTTGCCGACGGTTGGTTCCCCCAGATGCAGCCTGGAGACGACGCCAAGGCCACGGTGGAAAGACTGATGGCGTTCGCCAGCGAGGCCGGCCGTGACGGCGCGGCCATCGGAATGGAGCCTCGGATCAACTTTGCCGATGGCGACCCCGAATTCTGGCAAGAACAGGCGCGGGCCTGGCGGGAGCTGGGGGCAACCCACCTATCGGTAAACACCATGAGGGCCGGTCTGAATTCCCCTCAAGACCACATCAACGCCATACAGCAATTCAAAGAGGTGATTGGCTAGGGGGCTTAGACGGTAAGCTTACACGCGCCGCCGAATAGCGGCCGGGCGACGCTTGCCGCACTACCGTAGCGGTTACTGTCCCCCCGGGGTTAGGGGGAGGCTGACTGTGAAGGTGGTGCCTACTCCCACTTTGCTGTGGACCCGCAGGCTACCGTTATGTTTGGCGATAACCTCTTGGCAGACCGCCAGGCCAAGGCCGGTTCCCCGAATCTTAGTCGTGTAGAGCGGCTCGAATATCATTTCCAGTCCCTCCCGGCTTATCCCCGTTCCCGTGTCAGTGACGGTCACTTCCGCCGACGGCCCCACCGTCTTCACGCCGATGGTTAGTTCACCGCCTTCCAGCATGGCCTCGTGGGCGTTGACGATGAGGTTCGTGAACACTCTGATCAATTGATGCGGGTCTGCCTGAACAACCACCGGTCCATCTCCATAATCGTTGATGACCGAGACGCCGTCAGGGATATCGATTCCCGAAAGGGCGGATTCCAGCAGAACGCTCAGGGTCACTGCCGAGTAAACCGGAGATGATATCTGGGTGAAGGAGATCAGGTCCTCGATAATCTTGTCGCATTGGGTTATCCGTTCGTCCATCACCTGGAGGTATTCGGCAACCTTGGGTTCTGCCATGAGCCGATCGGACTTGGCCAGCCTCGATTTCAAGAAATAGATCCCGTTTCTGATGGCGCCCAGCGGATTCCGCAGGTCATGGGCGACGCCGGCGGACAGTTCACCCAGGGCTCCAAATTTCTCGGTGCGGACCAACTGGCCCTGCGCCTCCAACAGTTGGACGTTGGCCAGCTGCAACTCCTCCGTGCGCTGGGATACGCGATGTTCCAACTCCCGGTTGGCCTCTTCCAGTTGAGCATTTTTCTCCTTAACGCGATCGGACATCCGGTTGAACTCGCGGGCCAGCGTGCCCATCTCGTCGTGGGCGCTTTCTTCGATCCTAAAGGACAGGTTGCCGTTGCCAATCTCGACCGCGCCGTCCCGCAGATGCATGATCCGACGGCTAATGGTCCGGGTCACTACATAGCCAACGCCCAACACCAGCAACGACAACGCGGATATCACCATGACATGGCTGGCGATGAGTTGATCGCGAAGAGCCACAACCGGCGAGGTGGTCAAAGCAACCGCAAACACCTTTGGGGACCCGCCTCCAACCATCACCGGCACGTACGCCGTCCGCAGTTTCTCCCCATCGATGATCGCTGAACCCAAGGCAATCTGACCATTCCGAGCCACGCGGACGGATTCAGGGTCTGGTGCTATCGGGAATCGGGTGGATAGATCGCTGGACGGATTGGACGTGGAGACAACTTCATCGTCGTCACCCAAGAGCATCAGAATGGTGTTGGAGCGTCCGAAATTCATCTCTGCCAACGCTTTGAAATCCATCAAACGGCCCGCGGCGACAGACCCGATGAATCCATCCAAGTCCTTGAGCGGACGGACCGAAACCAAGAACCAACCCCCGTCGGTCTGGACCATTTCGTTTGTGCCGATCCCGGCCAACCCTAATGCGTTCAGTTCATTCATCGATTTCCGGCCAAGAGTACCCCCGGCCTGATGCTCATAGGCCGATCTGACACCGCTCGCATCCACGACCTCCAGGCGTTGAAATCCAAATCGTATCATCGAGGACAGCAGGATGGTCTTGATCTTTAGAGGATTGGATTCCCGCACTGCGGCCAGCAATACCGGGTCTCGTGCGAAATCATCAGCCGCCCTATTGAGCTGTTCCTCAAATAGCTCGATATGCGAATTGACGAGAACGATCTCGTCTTCGAGCCTTTCGGTGCCGGTCACTGACGCCAACCTATTCAGGCCGGTCACGGTCAGCGGCAGGGTCGCAGCCAACGTCAGGACGAGGGGTATAACCACCAATAAGATCAACTTGGTGGATAAAGAGAAATCTGCCCAGATGAGGATCTTGGGCAACCGGAAACTGGGACGGATATCCGGTCCGCCCGTTTGCCGGCGGGACAGGTACGGGAGGTTCATCGAACTACCATGAGACGCATGAACAGACCGTCGGGAACGTTATCGCTGGTTATGGCAAATCCACCAGGCACGATCAATGCGGGTAACGAAAGCGCCTTGAAGATGATTAATCTCACCCGCGGCATCCTAACCGTTCGATCATGATATGGGCCGGTGAGAGGTTGGTGGTTCGCGCCTGATATTCAGACCTAAACCAAAACGGATTCCCACCCCATGATTGTTGCACCAACGGCAGCCATACCAAAGTGCCACCAGACCCAGATGCCAACTACGAATCGTCCATTTGTTGACCCTGGAAGGCCAGCAGACCGGCCCATGTGGGTCATACAGGAGCAGTTCAGGATCAGGGTTGCTTACCCGGCGCGGCGAGATTATTATTTTTTGTAGACCTAATCGTTCAAATTTGGAAAACTTTGACATCATGTGCGGCCGATTCACCCTCACCTCCAACTTGGACGAGCTTCAAGGCCGGTTCGGGTTTTTATCCGAGTTCACCGACTCTCATTCCTTTGATCATGGGCCGTGGCTCGGGCCCAGGTATAACATCGCACCCACCCAGCCGGTGTTAACGGTCACCAACGACGGCCAACGGCGGGGGCAACTGATGCGCTGGGGTCTGGTGCCCTTTTGGGCCAAAGACCTCAAGATCGGCGCTCGTATGATCAATGCCGTTGGAGAAACGGCCTCGGCCAAACCGGCCTTCAGAGCGGCGTTCAAGAAACGGCGCTGCTTGGTCCTGGCCAACGGTTTCTACGAATGGAAGAAAGAGGGCAACAGAAAGCTGCCCACCTACATCTATCCGAAGAACGGCGAGCCCATGGCCTTCGCTGGATTATGGGAAACGTGGAAATCTCCGGAGGGCCAGGTGGTCCAGTCGTGCACCATCATCACAACGCCGGCCAATCCACTCATCCAGCCGTTGCACAACCGCATGCCGGTCATCTTGTCCGACGAGACCCAGGCCCTGTGGCTGGACCCGCTGACCGAAGACCCGAAAAATCTGGAACCTTTGCTGATACCGGCGCCGGTTGAGCTTCTGACCTCACATCCGGTGGCGGACACGGTCAACTCGGTGAAGAACCAGGGCCCAGAGTGCATCTTGGCCGTGCCGGAACTTTCTGATGGGCAAATCGAAGACACAACCCCTGACGGCCGCTTATTTCCATAACCCTCTGTTTATCTCCCTAGCCCAACGTCGATAATCTTCCAATCGCAGCGGCGGCCGGCTTCACCACGCCGCCGTTGAACTATCAACATGGACAACGCCCCCAAAGACATATCCGGACCGGCCGCGCCGCCTTTCAACAGGTACCGCTTCGTGATGGCCGCCATGGTGTTGGCCGGGCATCTGAGCGTGGGGCTCAATGTCTTCGCCGTCGCGCCGCTCCTTCTTTTAGCCATCGATGATTACGGCATCACCCGGGCCGCAGCGGGGCTGTTGGTGGCGTTGCCCCTGTTGGTGGCGGCGGCGCTGGGACTGCCCAGCGGCATACTGATCTCACGCATCGGCCTGCGGCGGGCGTTCATCATCGGCTGGGCCGCCGTGGCCTCGGTGTCACTGTCGGGGTTCGCCCCCAATTTCATCACTCTATTGTTGCTCAGGTCCGGGACCGGGTTGGGATTCGCCTTCATCCTCACGGCCACCGGCCCCTTGTTGATGCAGTGGTTCCGGCCCAAGGAAGTTACAGTGATGAACGCGCTAACCGCTGCCGCATTGAGCCTGGGAATCGCCATATCGGTGGCTACTGCCGTGCCGTTGGCAAAGTTCATGGACTGGCAGATGACCCTGACGGTGTTTGCCCTGCCCGGCATCGCCGGACTTGCGGCCTGGCTAGTCTTAGGAAGAGAATCGGGCGGCATACCCATGACCGGTGGCGGTATATCCCTCCGCGAGGTCGGGACGGTATTGCGCAACCGTTCCGTGGTGCTTCTGCTGGCGGCTGACGCCGGGATATTTGTCCAATACGCGGCGTTCACCGGCTGGCTGCCCACCTTCTACAACGAGGTCCGGGGCATCTCCCTGTCCCAGGCCGGATTCATCACCGGCCTGCTGCCCCTTGTCGGCGTGTTCGCCGTTCTGGCCGGCGGAGCCGTGGCGTTGCGGGTGGCGTCCCCCAGAGCTTTATTTGCCGCCTCGGGCTTGCTGGCCGGACTTGGCGGGCTGGGCGCCTTTCTACTGCCTGGGCCCGCCCTGATCTATCCGGCGGTCGTCATCTTGGGCATCGGGTCATGGCTCTACGTGCCCACGCTCCTCACCCTACCCATGCAGATGGCCGGAATGACGCCGGAAAGGGTGGCTGTGGTCTGGGGGTCTCTCCTGACTTTTTCTGGTTTCGCCATGTTCGTTTCGCCCATCTTGGTGGGTGTCCTGCTCGACCTGACGGGGTCGTTCATCCCAGGTCTGGCTGTATGTGCCGCCGCATCTTGGACCCTTCTGCTGGCGGGCTTCCTGCTGCCCCGAAACGTCGCGGAATCCCCGGCCCATACGCCACGTTAGTAACTGGCGCCTCCGTCGCATGTTTGACAACCTAAAACCTGGCGCGTACCTTTAAGGCCGTCGCGCCGGGGCCTCGTGGCCACGCCCAAGGCCGCGGCCAAAACTCGAATTATTTAGGAGACTGACATGGGTAGGATTCCCCCAGCAACCCGAGAGACCGTTCCCAGCGGCCAGACCGCCGAGTTTGACCAGCTTGTCGCCGGCGCAGGCTCACCGCCTTTGGTGGGGCCCGGATCGATCCTGTTCCACGTCCCAAAGGCCCAACAATTGGCCACGGCGCTGAACCAATACCTCCGCAACGATTCATCGCTGTCTGACAAGGTCTTGGAACTGTCCATGCTGGTCACTGCCCGCGAGAACGACTGCATGTACGTCTGGAACGCCCATGCCGCAGCGGCCCGGGCCGCCGGAGTGCCCGACGCCGTGGTGGACGCCCTGAGGGACCGAAAAGAGCTTCCCGCGCTGGCCCCCGACGAAGCCGCCGTCATCAATTACGGCCAGGAGTACTTCCGCACCCACCGGGTGAGCCGCGGCGCATTCCAATCGGCGATCGAACAGTTCGGCACGCAGGGCCTGATCGAACTCACCCTTACCATGGGCAACTATGCCCTTCTGGCCTTCGTGGTCAACTCATTCGACTCCGAGCTGCCGGCCAACCGTACCGAGCCGGTGCTGCCCGTTTAATCTGGTCCAGGAGGGAGTTCTGATGGCCGTCACACCATTCTCTATCGATGTTCCGGATTCGGTCTTAGACGATCTGAAAGCCCGCCTGGAACGCACCCGGTGGCCGGACGAACTGCCCGGCACAAACTGGGACTACGGGAGCAACCTGGACTACGTCAAGGAGTTGGTGGAATACTGGCGCACCAAGTTCGATTGGCGCGCCCAGGAAAAGCTGATCAACTCCTTCGCCCATTTCAAGACCGACGTCGACGGCCTGGGCATCCACTTCATCCACGAGAAGGGCAAGGGACCGAATCCCATGCCGCTGGTGGTCACCCACGGCTGGCCCGGCACCTTTTTCGAGATGCACAAGATCATCCCCTTATTGAGCGACCCGGCCAGCCACGGCGGCGACCCGGCCGATGCCTTCGACGTCGTCGTGCCGTCCATGCCCGGCTACGGGTACTCAGACCACGCCACGGAGCGCGGGCTGGATGTGCTAAGCGTGGGCGACATGTGGGCCAAATTGATGTCTGAGAACCTGGGCTACCAGCGATTCGGGGCTCAGGGCGGGGACTGGGGCGCCAGCGTCACCGCCCAACTGGGTTTGTCCCACGGCGACAAGGTCATCGGCATTCACTCGACCTCAGTCACCCGGCCGACACCCTACTTGGGGCCGGGTTCGCGGGAACTCTCGGAGGCCGAGAAGGACCTGCTCCAACAGCGGCGAGACTGGCAGTCGGCCGAGGGCGGCTATGCGCATATCCAGGGCACCAAACCTCAGACCCTCTCCTACGGGTTGAACGACTCTCCCGCCGGGTTGGCGGCTTGGATCGTGGAGAAATACCGCTCGTGGAGCGACTGCGGAGGCGACGTGGAGAAGCGGTTCACCAAGGACGAACTTCTCACCACCATCACCATCTACTGGGTCACCCAGACCATCGGCTCGTCAACCAAGCTCTATTACGAAACGCTGCGAAAACCCTGGGAAATGAAGAAAGACGAGAAGATTCAGGTACCCTGCGGCATCGCCATCTTCCCCGCCGAGATCAGCGTTCCGCCCCGGGAATGGGCCGAGCGCTCCTACAATGTGCAGCGATGGACGGTCATGCCCAGCGGCGGACACTTCGCCGCGTTGGAAGAACCGGCCAGGTTGGTCGAGGACATACGCGGCTTCTTCCGGCCGCTGCGGTAAACAGGCGCGTTTGCCGTAACTTTCGTAAATGGAACCGCGCCCTTGCCAGCAAGTTAGTCCCCGGGCCGCCAGGAGATCACCCGCGGTTCCAATGGGACCGCCCCTTTGATCGAGAAGCCGCCGTCCTTTTCCTCCAGGACCTGGGGCAGCAGCGCCTCCAGACGCTCCATCTCCGCCGATTCGGGCATCACATACAGGCGGCGCGCCAGTTGTTCCCTGGCGGTTTCCAGGCTGTCGTACCCTCGGCTGCGCTCCGTGGGCACCACTTCAACCTCGGGCTCAACCCCCAATTGGTCCAGCACCTCCAGAAACTCGGGAAGGCTGGGCAGGGGCAGACGCGGCACGCCGTGCACCGGTTCCCAGAGTGGATAGATCTGCGACTGGGGCGGCGCTTGGTACATGACGACCAATATCCGGCCGGCGTGCTCTTCCAGCTTTCTGATGAAGGACTCGATGTCCTGGATGACGTAAAGAACGTGGCAGCAGAGGGCCACGTCTGCCGTGGCCACCTGGGCGTCCAGCCAGCCCGACTCGATGACGTCGATATTGTTCACATCGAATTCGGAGGCAACCTCCCGCAAGACCCGGCACATGCTCG
>JACZYV010000094.1:0-12175 GCA_022570905.1 Chloroflexota bacterium | reverse complement strand
TTCTGCGGGTCCGATTAATCTAGACTCTCGACTGCGGTCGGAGCTCACCATGAGCGGACGATTGACGAACAACCCCGCTCGTCCCGAGCTCCGGCCGGAGTCGAGAATCTCCCCAATTCAATATGAAAACGCCGCTGCGGCCTAGCGGGCGTGGTACTCCGGCGCTCTCTTTTCCACGAACGATTGGCTGGCCTCTTTGAAGTCCTCGGTCAGGTGCAGTTTCAGGGGCAGCATCTGCATGTCGGCTTCGGCCCCGGTCTGCACCCACTGACGCCGGGTCAGCTTCACCGCCGCCCTGGTCGCCAATGGCGGCGACTTCAGCACTTTCTCCGCCAGTTCCTCTGCGGCGCTCAGGTGCTCTCCCGTGGGCACCAGGCGGTTGATCAGCCCCAGCCGGTAGAGTTCGGCGGCGTCGATGTGCTCCCCCGTGATCACCATCTCTGAGGCTATCTTCGAGGGCATGAAGGCGTTGACCTTAGCCCAGATGCGGCCGCCGGGCAGTCCTCTTCTGGTCTCGGTGATGCCGAATTTGGCTTCCTCCGAGGCAACTATCATGTCGGACTCGGCGGCGATGACTATGCCCGCGCCCAGGGCGTACCCGTGGACCGCGGCGATGATCGGTTTCCAGTTGATGGAACGGCCCATGTAGCCCTCGGGGTTGGGCCCCCGCTCCCTGCGGGCGCTCTGCTCCGGCGTCATGGCCACGAACCGCTGCTTGATGTCGGCCCCGGCGCAGAAACTCCGCCCCGCGCCGTGGAGGATGGCCACCCAGGCTTCGTCGTCCAGATCGAACTCCAGCAGGGCCGCGTGTAGGTCGTCTTCGAACTGGTCGTTGACCGCGTTCAGTGCCTGGGGCCGGTTGAACATGATGTAGGCGGTCTTCCCCCGCCTTTTGTACATCATCGTCTCGTACTCGGTGATCACTTTGGGTTCTTCGGTCTGAGTTTCTTTGGCCTGGGGGCTTTTTGCGCCTGTTTCGGGCATTGGGACCACCTCCGGGTGCTACGTGTGGTGTTCTGAATTTCAAGCCAATCTGAGCGTGAAACTCAAGAAAATAGAAAATCTGTTCCAAAAAGCATTGACATATTAAGAACGGGTGTTCTAAACTGAGTGAGCAATATTAGAACGTTTGTTTTGGAGTATGAATATGACCGCTTTAGATTGGCCAATCACTTCCAGCCCCGTTCTCGACGCCGTGCCCGAATTTTACCATTACGAAGATACGGGCTGTGAGGTCTCAGCCACCTGCCTCGACTGCCCGCTGCCCCAGTGCAAGTACGACGATCCGGCCTGGTACCAGCGCAACCGGCGTTTGGCGCGGGACTTCAAGATCTGGTCGGTCATGCAGCAGGATAACCTGACGGTTGAAGAGGCCGCGGACCGGTTCTCCGTCACCGTGCGCACCATCTTCCGGATCATGCGCCGCTGCCGTGACGCCGCCATGATCGATCAGGAAGAGCTGGCGGTATTCGCCGCGGACTAGGGGAATTATGCCTCCCTACCGTCTTTCCGGCGAAAGCCGGAATCCACTGCGCCAACCCTGCGTGTATTTTCTTGCGAGCAGCCGAAACGGCACTATCTACGTTGGAGTGACATCTAATCTGGCCCAGCGTGTCTGGCAGCATAAGAATCACTCGGCGGAAGGTTTCACCCAACGCTACGGGGTACACACCCTGGTGTGGTACGAGGCGCATGACACGATGGAAAGCGCGATAGTGCGAGAGAAGGCCATTAAAAAATGGAAGCGGGCATGGAAGAAGGCGCTGATCTGCAAGACTAATCCCGGCTGGCGCGACTTGTATGAGGAGTTGGCTTGACTGGATTCCTGCTTTCGCAGGAATGACGTGAGCCGCGGTAGGGACGCCTGCCGTCATTCCTGCGAAAGCAGGAATCCATGGGGCCTGCCGGAGTCAAAACACTCAACTCGAAGTTCATGCTAATACAGGCTCGCTCCGGATTCCAGCGAAGGCCGGAATGACGTAGGGGCAACCCGATTAATCGGGTTGCCCCCTGTTTGTGTTGGCCTAAAGATTCCCTACCCTACCGCTTGGTATTCCTTGATGGCGGGTATCACTTCTTGGCTCATGAGGTCGATACAGCGCATGGCGACCTTGTGGGACATGGGCCCTTCCCGCCCCCAGAGCACGATATAGCCGGGATCGATCAGGTCGATGATCTTCTTGAGCTTTTTGATGACTGTATCGGGATTGCCGGTGATGATCTGGACGGATGCTTGTGCTTCCTCGTAGGGCAGGTTCGGTCCGCCGGGGGTGATGTTGGCAGCCGCACGCCTGGCTACTTCCCGCGCTCCTTGGGCGGACGACTTGGAGATATACCCGGGAGGCGCTTGCCAGTGGCTCGGCGTTACCCCGAATGAAGTCCCCAGTTGCCAGTAGAAATTCTTGCCCTCCTCGTAGGCCTTCTCGTCCGTATCGGCCACGTTGATCCTGATCGCGTAGGCACGGTGTTCATCTGTGGGCGTCCATCCGTCGGCCTTGGCGGTCTCGTCATATAGGTCGTAGATACCTCGGAGCAGGTCCATCGCTGGGGCCAGGGCCACGTACGGGTACCTGTGCTTGGCGGCCCAGACCACCGATTCAGAAGAGGCCACGCCCGGTATCCAGATGGGTGGGTGGGGTTTTTGCAGGGGCATCATCCAGGGATTCACCACCCGGTACTGGTAGTGCTTGCCCTCGAACCGGAAGGGGCCGGGGGTGGTCCAGGCCTTGATGATGAGGTCGTGGGCCTCGTCGAACCTTTCCCGGTTGTACACCGGGTTGGTGTTGGTGGCGATGCTTTCCTGACCGATGCCGCGGACGAAGCCGCAGATAACCCGGCCGCCGGAGAGGATGTCGATCATGGCGATCTCTTCGGCGATCCGGAGCGGGTTTTCGTGGATGGGAAGAACGTTGCCCAAGAAGGCGATCTTGCCCTTCTTGGTCGTCCGGGCGAGCACCGACCCGATCACGTTCACCGACGGCATCATGCACAGCGGATTGTTGTGGTGCTCGTTGATCATGACCCCATCGAAGCCGACCTCGGTGCAGTACTGGAGTTCCTCGAAATACATCCCGTAGAGTTCCTGAGCTTTTTCCGGGCTGAAATACTCATTGGGGAACATCAGGTTGTTGTAGCCAAGCTTCCTGGCCTCGTCTTGCGGGTACGCCGTGTACCCCATCTCGGTGAAGAACAGCACTTCCCGTTTCATTTGACGACTCCAGCTTGTTGGGTCGAACACTATTTCAAGTTGGGGCCAGTATGTGATTGCCCACCAACAGTGTCAAGATGCATTCGGACATAGTCGATCGCAAGGCGGTGGAGCTTGACAGGCCATTACGGGGGCACCAGAATCAGCATCTACACGGCTCTGCCCCTCGCGCTCCGAGTATCTGGCTGGAGGTAACCGGCGTGGCCTATAACACCATATTGCTGGACAAGTCCGATCACATCGCCCGTCTGACCTTGAACCGCCCGGAGCGTCTCAACGCACTGAACGAAGAGATGTTCGCCGAACTGAACCATGCCCTTGAAGACGTGGCCGGAGACTCCGGTCTTCGGGTGTTCATCATCACCGGGGCCGGCCGCGCATTCTGCGCCTCCGCCGACATCAAAGACGAGAGCCGCGGCGGCGACCAACTGCTAGGGCACAAAGAGCCCTACGAGACCTACCAGTTCATACGCGCCATGCCCCAGGGTGTCACCTCCAAGCTGCACAACCTGGACATACCGACCATCGCCATGGTCAACGGCCTGGCCATCGGCGACGGGTTCGACTGGGTGCTGGCCTGCGACATCAGGGTGGGCTGCGAGAACTCCCGGTTCATGAACGCCTTTCTTCAGATGGGCCTGGTCTCCAACACCGGGTCGACCTGGCTCTACAACCGGGCCATGGGCATCAGCAAGGCCCTGGAACTCCTCTACACCGGTGACTGGTTGGAGGCCGAAGAGGCGAAACAGTGCGGCGTGCTGGCCCATCTGGTCCCCGCCGACAAACTGGAGGAGACCACCATGGAGTTGGCGCGGAAGATAGCCGCCAAGGCGCCCATACCCAACCGGATGGTTAAGGGCATGATGTACCGCGGCCTCAACCAGACATTGGACGAGCACCTGCCCGAGGCGGCCCAGGCTGAGGTGCTGACCCTCGGCAGCCAGGACCACATCGAAGCCCTGGCGTCTTTTAGAGAGAAGCGCGCCCCCGTTTACAAAGGCGGGTAGCAAGGAAATCACGTGGCGAGCCTGCTAGAAAGATTGAAACAGACCGTGGGGCAAGAGATCGTCCTACAGGCCCCCGACGAGATGGGCCGCTCTTCCCTGCGCCAATACGCCCTGGCCATCGGCGACTTCAACCCGCTTTATTCCGACCGCGAGTTCGCCCAAGCCCACGGACTGCGCGATGTCATGGCCCCGCCCACGCTGATCTGCGACACCTGGCAGTACGTGGACGGCGACATGGACGACCGGGGCGACCTTCTGGGACGGGGACCCATCCGCGATTTGCAGGGTTTGCGGGCGGGCAACGAATACGAGTTCTTCCAGCCCATCCACCCCGATGACGTG
This sequence comes from Chloroflexota bacterium, assembly GCA_022570905.1. GTDB lineage: Bacteria > Chloroflexota > Dehalococcoidia > Lucifugimonadales > UBA3495 > UBA9611. Next base: position 7,618 of record JACZYV010000094.1, on the reverse strand, counting down.
ATAACCGCCCATTGGACGGTCAAGGACGTTTACGAGCGCACCGGACGCTCCGGCTCCCTGATCTTCCAGGTGATCGAAACGACGTTCTACAACCAGCGTGAAGAGCTGCTGGCCCGGAACACCGAGACCATGTTCTATAGGCCGCCGGACTCCGGTGAAGGAGACTAGGATGGCCACCGGGTTCCGCTACTTTGAGGACGTGCACGCCGGTGACGAGCTTACGCCACTGGTCAAAGAGATCGGCATAGCCCGGATGATGGCCTACGGGGCAGCGACCTGGGACTTCATCCGGCTGCACTACGACGCCGACTACGCCAGGGAGTTGGGCTTTGACGGTCCCTTCGTCGACGGCCAGATGCTGGGCGGGTTCTTGGCCCAGCACGTTCAGGACTGGGCCGGGCCGGGAGCGTTTCTGCGCAAGCTCGCTTTCCGGAACCGCGTCATGGCCTACCCCGGCGACTCACTGACCTGCCGCGGCGTGGTTACCGATTGCTCTATTGAAGAAGGCGGCGGAATCGTTGAATGCGACCTCTGGGTGGAGAACCAACGGGGCGAAAAGGTGGTGGATCCGGCCAGCGCGCTGGTGCGGTTCCCCCTGCGGCCGGGCAGTTAGCGCATGCTCAAGGAAGGCGCCTTATCGGGTTTGAAGGTTGTGGAGCTTACCGACCAAGTATCGGGCCAGGTCGCGGGCTCCTTCTGTGCCCGGCTGCTGGGCGACGCCGGCGCTGATGTCGTAAAGGTCGAGCCACCACACGGGGACCGCTACCGCAGGAACGGCCCCTATCCCGGCGGTGTTCCCGACCCGGAATGGAGCGGGTTGTTCCTCTATCTGAACTCCAACAAACGCGGGGTGTCCCTGGATATCGAGTCGGCAGGGGGATGGGCCGCTTTTCTGGACCTGACGGCGGCCTCGGATTTTTTGGTGCTGGGGCAGAACAGCTCAGAGATCGAGCGTCTGGGGTTGCGCCGGGAGCGGTTTTCTGATGCCAATCCGGGGCTGATCGTCACGGCGATCACGCCTTTTGGTCTCACCGGTCCCAACAGCGCCTATCTGGGCGACGACCTGATCGCCATCAGCGCCGGAGGCATGGCCTTCGCCACCCCTGGCGTACCGGACCGCGTGGGGGACCCTGATCTGGAACCGCCGCTCCGTTCCAACACGCACATGGCCGGCTATCTGGCGGGGGTCCAAGGAGCGATGGCCAGCATTGCCGCCTTACTATCACGGGCTCTGGGTCAAGGCGCCGGCTGCGAGATCGATCTCAGTATGCAGGAGGCCGTTGCGGCGGTGATGCCCTTCGAGTTGGCCCACGCTTCCTACCACAAGGCCAAGGGCCGCCAACCCGGGGTCTTTGGGCTGATGCCCAACGCCTACCTGCCCTGCCGGGATGGGTACGTGGTGGTCATGGCGGTGATGGAAGCCCATTGGCGCAACCTGATGGACCTGGCGGGAAACCCTGACTGGGCCGACCTTGAGGTGTTCTCGTCAGGGGTCGAGCGGGCCCGGAACTGGGACGCCTTGGAGCCCCTGCTTCTGGAGTGGACCATGGCCCACACCGGCGCCGAGATCGCCCAACTGGCCCAGGACCGGGGCATCCCCTGCTTCCCAGCCTACACCGTGGGCCAGATGGTGGACTCGGCCCATGTGACCGAGCGCGGGTTCATGCTGGACATGAAAGGGCCTGGCGGAGAGAAGTTCAAGCTGCCCGGCTACCCCGTCCGCCTGGAGCGCACCCCCTGGCAACTTTTCCGGCCGGCCCCGAAGCTGGGCGAGCACACTTCAGAAGTCTTGGGCGAATGGCTGGGCTATTCGGCCGCCCAACTTGCAGAGTTGGGCGCGAGATGACGGCGCAGCCCTTGCAGGGAATCCGCATCGCCGACTTCGGTCAGATCATCGCCATCCCCTATACCGCCCAGATGCTGGCCTGGCTGGGGGCCGAAGTGATCCTGATCGAGACTGAACGGAGGCTAACGACGCGGATCTGGCCGCCCTTCGCCGAGGCCGAGCCGGGGGTCAACCGCAGCGGCGGGTTCAACCTGGTCAATTCCAGCAAGATGAGCTGCACCCTGAATCTCAGAGAACCCGAGGGTGTGGACCTGGCCAAGCAGATCATCTCTGTAAGCGACGTGGTGCTGGAGAACTATTCCAGCGGCACCATGGAGCGCATGGGCCTGGGCTATCAGGACGTGCGGGGCCTACGGCCCGACGTGGTCTACCTGTCGTTGGGCGCATTCGGCCGCACCGGTCCCATGAAGGACCTGGTCGGTTTTCACAGCGTGATCAACCTGTTCAGCGGCTTGGCGTCGGTGACCGGGCACAAGGGGTCTCACCCGCGGATCATGGGCGGTCTATTCCCCGACGCCTTCAGCGGCTGCTACTGCGTGCTTGCTCTGCTGGAAGCCCTGTACCATCGGGCCAAAACCGGAGAAGGGCAATACATCGAGGTGGCCATGACCGAGGCCCTGGCCACCATCCTGCCCGAGGCGGTGATGGAATACACCCTGGACGGCACGGAGCCGGAGCGGGTGGGCAACCGCCACCGGGAGAAGGCGCCCCACAACGTGTTCCGCTGTCAGGGCGAGGAGAACTGGGTGGCGATCTCCGTGGATGGCGATTCCCAATTCCAGGCCCTGGCCCAGGCGGCTGGAAGCCCCGGATGGGTAGACGACCCCAGGTTCGCCACTTCTGAAGCGCGGCTGGGGCATCAGGACGAACTGGATCCACTGATCGAGAATTGGACCAAGGGACTTCAGGCGCCGGACGTGGTGGAGAGATTGCAGGCTGTTGGAGTGCCCGCCGGGCCGGTATTGGACTCGGCCCAGGTGTTGGCCGACCCGCACATGATCGATAGGGGTTTCGTGCAGTCGCCCGATCACCCTGAAGTCGGCCCCCGCCCCATGGGGGCATTTGCCTGGGGAGTGGACGGTGGCCGGCCCGGCGTTGCCCGCAGCGCGCCGCTCCTGGGCGAACACAACCGGAAAGTGATTCAAGAACTGCTCCAGGTGCCGGACCATGAGTTCAAGCGCCTGATGGAGCAAGGGGTGATCGGCTAGCTGCTGCGCATCATCGTTGCTGGCGGCACGTTCGAAACAAACCGGAGATTAGATGAGCAAGAACATCATAGAAGTTGACCCGGCCAAATTCCCCTGGTTGGACCTGGACCGGTACACGTTTTGCATGGGGGCCGAGAACGCCGGCATCCTGTACCTATCGGGGCAGACCGCCAGTGAGTACGACCCGGAGCAGGGACGGGTGGTCTGCAAGGGAGATCTCCTGGACCAGACCAGGGTGATCTACGAGAAGTTGGCCGTGGTGCTGGAGGCGGCGGGGATGGGCTTCCAGAACGTGGTGCAGACGGTGGACTACATCGACGCCACGGCTTTGCCGCTGTACCGCCAGACCGGGGCGATTCGGAAGCAATACCTGGGGGACACTCCGGTGGGGGCCACGGGGATCATCGTGGAACGGTTGCTGCGGCCCGACGCCTTCATAGAAGTGAGCATGGTGGCGATGAAGGGCGAGAAGAAGCCCATCAACCCCGGATGGGACCGGTACGGCGAGCTTACCTACGTGCCGGGGGTGGAGGTGGAGGACATCGTCTGGACCTCTGGGTTTTTGGGCAGCGAAGATGTGAACGGCGAGACTGTTTACCCTCAGGACACCGCCCGGCAGGTAGAGCTTACCTACGGCATCATAAGCCAGGTGTTGGCGGCCGCCGGGGCCGGTCCGGAGGACGTGGTCAAGACCCTGGACTACATCTCACCCCAATGCCTGCTCCAATATCCGAACACGGCCGAGGTTCGCCGCGGGTTCTTCGGAGACCGGTTCCCGGCATCGACCAGCATCCCGGTCAACCGGCTGCTGCGGCCAGAAGGTCATGTGGAGATCGAAGTGGTGGCGGTGAAGGGCGGGACCAGGGAGGAGATCCGGGTGCCCGAATGGGCGCAGAACTATGGCGGCCTCACCCAAGTCGCGGGGGTCAAGAAGGGCCGTTTGCTTCAGATTTCTGGACAGTCTTCGGTGGACCACGCCACCGGGGCCACGGTCGGCGGCTACGATATCGTCGCCCAGACCGAGCAGGCTTACAAAAACATCGCCCGGATCATGGACGAGGGAGGCTATTCCATGGACGACATCGTCAACACCATCGAATGGGTCGCCCCCAACGGTATGATGGACTACCGGAAGGTGGGAGAGGTGCGTCGCAAGTTCTTCGGAGACCGGTTCCCGTCGGCCACCGGCGTATCCATGCACCAGATATTGGGCCGGCCGGAGCAGTTGATCGAGGTCACGGCCGTGGCGGTGGTGTGAGCCGGCGCCGACACAGCCGGGGTTAGGGGCTTCGCCGGGTGGATGCGGAGCGGATCTCGGCTATTGCGTCTCGGCATCGGCTTCAGCCTCTTCCTGACCCTCCTCTTCTTCTGCCACATCATCCCCGTCATGCCCGTCATCCCCGTCATCCACTGACGGTTCTTTCGCCGCCTCGGCCTTAGCCTGCTGCTGCTCCATCCAGTTCTGGAGCCAGCGGCGGTAATCGTCCAGGGCCGGCGGCGACACGTAGAAGACCTCGATGTCGCTGGGAAATTGCACCTGGTGCCGCTCGCTGATCAGCAGCAGTCCGGTCTCGTTCTCCCCCAGGGTGCTGTCTATCCGGTTGGCGATGTGCTCGTAGCGTTGCCGGTTGCTGTCTGAGAGCCATTCTTGGAGTTTGGACGCCACGCTGGTGCTGGCTAGCGGGACCATCATGCACCGTTGGAGGTCCAACGCCTCAAGCATTGCGTCCATGTCTTCGGTTGCTTCCAAGACCGCACCGGACTCGGTCTTGCCGGTGATGAAGAGTTGGCTGCGCTGGTCGGCGGCGCCAAGTTGTTGCAAGCCCTCGTCTCCGCCAACGGTCAGACTCTCGTGATAGATGTGCTGCAGGCCTCCCAGGGCGGCCTCCAGGGCCTTAACCTGGGTCTGCATCTGCTCCCAGTAATTTTGGAGGACGGCCGCGCCTTCGGCGTTGTCCGCCTGGGGCCCGTAGACCAACGGCACCAATAACAACTTGCGCCGCCCATCGTATTGACTTGCTGGGGGCCGTTGTATCCGGCCCAATTCTTCTACCATGATGCCGCCTCCCGGTGCACGGGCCTTACGTGAAACGTCTAGTGCCATGACCTGCTGGCATGAATTCTATTGACGGTCAGGGACGGAAGCAAGTTGGCGCCCGGGTGCCCACGACTCAGCAGTGGAGCTGTATGTTAACCAACCCTGGCCGCACCTGACTCTCACCAACTCTCCGGCGCAGTCACCCGCTCTGATCGGACCAGCTGACGGGACCCAGTCTGGAATCATTGTTGACGATCAATGTCGCCACGCCTTTGGGGTCGTCTCGTTGGAAATGTATCTCTTGTGCCGGGACATATATAGTTTGGTAGTCTCGAATGGTCTCATTGGGCGGCAGGCCTTCCTGTCCACGTGATATGGCGCGTTCCAAAGCGGTTTCGAAACTGCAATCGATCCAGATCGACCGGTCGTAATGAGTCTGGAAGGGACGCTTCAAGAGATAGATTCCCTCCAGTGCGATGACATCTACATCCTCGAATTCATAGATGCGCCGCCGGTACTCTGTCGCTGTTTCATCGGCGTAGTTTATTTCCGTGCGCAGGGAGCGGCGGTCACGTAGCGGAAATATGGTTTGAGCGAACATTTCCTCGAAGCGGATCGCGTTATGGTAATAATGCTCGGCCGGATCAGAGGCATCAAAGCGTTCAAGGTTGAGCCATGCATCGGCGTTGATCGCCACGGCGCGCACGCCCTTGGTCTGTAGCGCACCGACGAGCCGCTCAGTGAAATAACCTTTGCCGGAGGCATCGATCCCGGTGATTGCGACGAGAACGCTCCGCTGGGAGGAGATTGAGCTTCGTGCGTTCAGAATCTCGTTGACAACGGATTTCAGGCTCGACATTGTGTTCACCATTTGGGTCGGCTAACAAATGTTAACCACCCCAAAAAATGCTTAACTGCGCGTCGACTTGGCCTCTTTGCAGCGTCGGATGATCTCGGTAGTCGAAATCGTCGGCGTATAGGAGACGGTGCGAAATATCCCCATCGAGATCGGGACGGCGTAGATGTGCTCTATCTTGTCTTGGGAGTAATCGTCGCCATGGACCACCAGGTCAATCTTGTGTTTCTCGATCCAGGCAGCGTCCATGATCCAAGGGGCATCGGGCACCACTTCGTCAACATAGCGGCACCCGGCGACGGATGCGACGCGTTCTTCCATATTTAGTATGGGGTCTCGTTTATTTGCCTGGACCGCCTCGTCAGAGTTTATGCCAACTAAAAGGTGGTCCCCCAAAGCGCTGGCCTTTTTTAGAAACTCGACATGCCCGTAGTGGAATAGGTCGGCCACCATGTCTACATATACTCGCGTCAATGTGCGTCCCCCGATGGTTTAGGCGCTTCACGACGGCCCAAGAGCAAGCGTACGGGTTACGCTCCGGAAGCGCGGTGGCGGAGAGAGTGGGATTCGAACCCACGATAAGGTTGCCCCTATACCGGTTTTCGAGTTGTATTCTAGGCGTAATATCGCGTTTGTCTAGTCCCGTCTAATTGGGTGTTTGTGCCCACGTAGTCCCAATCTGTGTTTATGGTCGAACCTAGCCCCGTGGACTTCGTGGACAATCCGTGGACATTTCCCCGTTCCTACTTTATGCCTGACGACGGGTTGATAGTGATCTGGTCATCCAGCGTCAAAACCGCCCCTTCCTGAAGTCCTGGCATCACGTGTGAGTAAGTATCCATCGTTATCGCAATGTTTGAGTGACCCAAGCTTTCGCTGACACCGTGGCTAACCAGTCATAAGAACAGCGACAATACCGGTATAGTTCGCTGGCATTTCAATAAATTCTGAGCTGGATCCTGACCGGCACTTCCACCCTGGGGTGGCCGGCGTGACCCAAAATCCATCAAGTCAATTTCGAAATAAAAAAACTTGCGGCATTGATGGCAAAAGATGCATCCTCCAGAGGTATTCCATCTAAACCGTAATTAGCTCTTAAAACATGTGGATGTACTAGGTTTCTCCAATCTCTCACGCCATGGGCCGCGGACGCCGCCCCACTATCCACGAGGCCCTTCAAACTGGCGATTTCAATCATCTGTGCAAGGGTCCAATCCTTAGGATGGTTGTTACCAACCCTGATGGGCGGCACTGATTTGGGAATCTCGCCTGAGTCCTTTTTTTGCTTGAAGATGACTACATCAGGATAGCCTGCTCCGCATGATTCAAAAGCCCAGAGGAGAGCTGCTTCCATCGCGATTCCGGCACAGATTACGGCCAATATAGGGGACCGGCTCTCCGCTTCCTTTGCCATCGCAAACATTGTTCTAGAATAGTCGGATAAGGACGCTGGGCTTCCTGAGGCTACTGTGGGCATGCTCTCAGTTTACCAGTGGTCATGCGCACCCCCTAACTGAATCATGTCATAATACCGGCAACTTTCTAGGCAGATACCGCATGAACGACCAGCGAAAAACCAAGAAACAGCTACTTAACGAGCTGGAGGCGGCTTTCTCCGCCGGACACACGTCTGGCGTTGGTCTTTGCCCAAGGATTTTATATGCCTAAAA
>JACZYV010000093.1:0-12183 GCA_022570905.1 Chloroflexota bacterium | reverse complement strand
GGCTTTTGAACGAGGCGAAGCGGGAGAAGGAACGCTCCGACGCCCTCTACCAGATCTCCAACAAGCTGGCCGGCGCCCACGACACGGACGAAGTGCTGGACTTGATCGTGAATGAGGCTGCCAGGCTCGTCGGCGCAACCGCATCCTGGATCCGGCTTTTGGAGGGAGGGGCCTTGGTGCCCGGCGCAGCCACGGAGTCGGCCGCCGCCTTTCTCGATGACGTTGCCGAGGTGCAACCGGCCATCGCAGTTGGAGAGGGGACGAATATACAGAGTCGAGTGATGGCCACCAAAAAACCGTACGTCGGAAACCCTGGCGAAGAAGGGTTGTTGATGCCAGGAATGGAACCCGTTTTCCAAAAGTATGGCTTTCGCGGAACGGCCGCGGTCCCTCTGCTGGCCAATGACCAGCCCATGGGCGTGCTCATGGTGACCGACACGCGGGTCCGCCGTTTCACCGAAGACGAAGTCTCACTTCTGATGGCCTTCGCCGACCAAGCCTCACTGGCCCTGGAGAAGGCCCGGCTGTTGAAAGAGGCAGAGACGGAGAGAGAACGATCCGACGCCCTCTACCAGGTCTCCAACAAACTGGCTGGTGTCCACGACACGGATGAAGTAATGGACCTGATCGTCAACGAGGCCACCCGGCTTGTTGGCGCATCTGGCGCCTATATCCGGTTGTTGGAGGGAGACCTATTAGTGCCTAGGGTAGCCACACGATCGATGGCTGGCTTGGTGACCGGTACTGATGGTTCTCGATTTGACATCTCAGTTGGGGAAGGCCTGATGGGCCATGTGATGGCCACCAAGAAACCTTGGGCCATGGAGAACGTCGCGGAAGAACAGTTGATTGCTCCGGAAAGGCGCCTCGCAATGCAAGAGCTCGGTGTCCTCTCGGGTGCCTCAGTTCCTCTGTTGGCGAACGGCCGGTCCATAGGCGTACTCGCTGTGATGGATAGCCGAATCCGCCGGTTCACCGACGATGAAATCTCCCTCCTGTCCGCCTTCGCCGACCAGGCATCGCTAGCCTTGGAGAAGGCCCGGCTCTTGAATGAAGCGGAGGCCCGGGAGCGGCAGGCCATCCAACTCTATGAGGTAACCACCCAACTGGCCTCCAACCATGACCTGGACAGCGTGTTGGAACTGATAACCCAGCAAGCCGTTGAACTCACCGGTGGGCGAGGGGGGCTTTTATTGCGATACGACGAATCAAGAGGTGGACTCGTTGTCGCAACCGAGCACAACTTTGGCACGGAGGAGGTGTGGAAATTGGTAGTTAGGGCCGGTGAAGGCAACGCCGGACGCGCCTACGTGGAGCGGCGCGCGGTCTCCACCAACGACCTTCTGAGCGATTCTTCGGTCGCTTACTCGAATGAAGATTCTCAAAAGATCGTCAATGACATGGCGGCGGAATGGGGTGTAGTGGCTGTGGTGGCCGCCCCAATCATTATTCAGGACGAGGTGTATGGGATTCTCGAAGTGGTTTTTGACCAACATCGAGACTTCACCCCCGAAGAGATAAACCTGGTCCAGAACCTGGCCGACAGCGCCGCCGTGGCCATCAACAACGCCCGGTTCATCGAGGAGACCCAGCAGGCGCGGGATCTGGCAGAGGCGAGAGAGCGGGAATCCGCTCAACTTCAGGAGGTTACGACCCAGCTAGCTTCCACCACCGACATGGATGGCGTCCTTGACCTGATCACGGTCAAGGCGGTGGAATTGTTGTACTGCCGTGCTGCCCTTATTACCAGGTACGACGAGGAAAAAGGCGGTCTTGTGGCGGCGAAACAGTACAACTATTCTGACGAGTTGACGGAGATTTTAGAGAATTTGGTGATCATGCCCGGAGAGGGCTCCGCCGGTATAGCGTACCAAGAGCGCCGCACCGTTTGGTTCCGGGACCTAACCCGCGATTCCGGGTGGAGTTTGTCGGACCAGGTTTCTGACCTGGTCACCAGAAACGAGGGGATAAAGGCGGTGATCTCCTCGCCCATCGTAATCCGGGATAAGCCTTACGGAACTTTGACGCTCAATTACGACGAAGAGCGGGATTTCGACGACTCTGATATTCGTATCATCGAGTCCCTGGCCGACAGCGCCGCAGTGGCCATCGGCAACGCCCGGTTCATCGAGGAGACCCAGCAGGCCCGGGACGAAGCCACCCAGCTATACGAGATCACGGAGCAGCTTGCCTCGGCCAATGACATGGATACCGTGTTGGACCTGATAACCGCCAAGGCGACTGAGATGCTGGAGAGTCTGGGTTCTACTATCTTGAGGTTTGACCAGGCCAGCGATTCGCTGCTGATCGCTAAAACGCACAATGTATCGCCGGACCTACTCGAACGGTACTCTGGAAAGCCCGGAGAGGGGACCACAGGGATCGCCTTCCAAAAAAGACGGCCGGTCTGGAGCCGTGATATCACCACGGACGACCTGGACCGGGCCGAAGGGGATTCGACTCGTGCCCTTGATGAGGCGGGTCTCAAGGCCGTATTGGCGGTGCCCATCGTTGTCCGGGACGAGACCTATGGTGTTCTAACCGTTATATATCAGGAGATTCGCGACTTTACCGATGCGGAAATCCGATTGCTAGAAGCCCTGGCCGACAGCGCCGCCGTGGCCATCGGCAATGCCCGCTTCATCGAGGAGACCCAGCAGGCCCGAGACGCGGCGGAGGCCCGGGAGCGGGAGGCCACCCAGTTACAGGAGGTGACCTCCCAGTTGGCCTCCAGCACCGATATGAACAGCATACTCGACCTGATCACCCAAAAGGCCGTTGAGTTGCTGAAGCCCGACGGATCGGGAATCTTGAGGTACGACAGCGAAAAAGGCGGACTGGTGATTGCCCGAGGCCTAGACTTCCTGGAAAGATTGACGCCGGACCTCTTGATCTTCCCTGGCGAGGGCACCACCGGCCGGGCGTTTCAACAACGGCAACCGCGTTGGTCCGGAGACCCATACCACGACGGGACCTTTAATTATTCGGACGAGACCACAGACAAAGCCATGAGGGAGCTGGCCCCGCAATCCGCTTTGTCCGTCCCAATCATCATTCGGGACGAGCCTTACGGGGTTTTGGTCGTCATCTACTACACACCATACGAATTTCCACAACGGGAGATTCAGCTGCTCCAGACCCTGGCCGACAGCGCGGCAGTGGCCATCGGCAACGCCCGGTTCATCGAGGAGACCCAGCAGGCGCGGGATGAAGCCACCCAGTTATACGAGATCACGGAACAGCTGGCCTCCAGTCCGGACATGGATACGGTGCTGGATTTGATCGTCGAGAAAGCGGCTGAGCTTCTAAGCAGCGAGGCCTCGTCATTGTTCAGTTTCGATGTGGAAAAAAACGGCTTGGTCCTCGCTCGTGAGCACAACTTCCTCACGGATGAAGACACTACGGAGAATTATTTCTTCCTGCCCGGCGTCGGCACCGTGGGAAGGGCATTTCGTGACCGCAAGCCGGTCTGGAAAAACGACCTGCACGAAAATGCCGAGACGGAATATCCAGACCCCTCGGTCCGGGAGACGGTCTTGAATTCCAAGAACCGGGCGGCGCTCTCCGCCCCCATCATCATCCGGGACCAGGTCTACGGCTGCCTTACGGCGAACTATTATTCCGTCCACGAATTCGGCGAGGCGGAGGCGCAGTTGCTCCAGACCCTGGCCGACAGCGCCGCCGTGGCCATCGGCAACGCCCAGTTTATAGAGCAGACCCAGCAGGCCCGGGAGGCAGCCGAAGAAGCCAACCGGACCAAGAGCCAGTTCTTGGCCAATATGAGCCACGAACTGCGCACGCCCCTGAACGCCATCATCGGCTACAGCGAGATGCTCCAGGAAGAGGCCCAAGACCTGGGCAACTCAGAATTCGAAGACGACCTGGAGCGCATCAACGGCGCCGGCAAACACCTGCTGAGCCTGATCAACGATGTCTTGGACATCTCAAAGATCGAGGCCGGCGGGATGGACATCTACCTGGAGACCTTCCCCATCGCGCCCATGATCCAAGAGGTGGTGACGACGATTCAGCCCCTGGTGGCCAAGAACTCCAACACACTGGAGATCGATTGCCCCGATTCGGTCGGCTCCATCCACGCCGACATGACCAAGGTCAGGCAGTGTCTGTTCAACCTGCTCAGCAACTCCAGCAAGTTCACCGAGGAAGGCACGATCTCACTGTCGGTTAGCCGGGATACCGAAGACGGCCGGGAATGGGTCAACTTTTCCATAGCGGATACCGGCATCGGCATGACCGAAGAACAGATGGAACACCTATTCGAAGCCTTCGCCCAGGCCGAGGCATCGACCACCAGGCGCTTTGGCGGCACCGGCCTAGGACTGGCCATCACCCGCCATTTCTGCGAGATGATGGGCGGCAAGGTCTTGGTGGCAAGCGAGACCGGAAAAGGCTCGACTTTCACCATGAGGTTGCCGGCGGTTGCCACGGAACCCGGCCAGCCGACCGGCGATGAAGATTCTGCTCCGGCTGAGACGGTTGAAGCCACCCCGTTACCCAACACCGTGTTGGTGGTGGACGACGACGCCAATGTACACGACCTGATGCAGCGGTCCCTGGCCGGACAGGGCTTCAACCTGGTGCGGGCCATGGGAGGCCAAGAAGGCCTGCGCCTGGCCAAAGAACTGCTGCCCGCGGTGATCACGCTGGATGTTATGATGCCCGGCATGGACGGCTGGGCCGTTCTCTCGGCCTTGAAAGCCGACCCGGACCTGGCCGATATCCCGGTCATCATGGTGACCATAGTCGACCAGAAGAACCTGGGGTATGCCCTGGGCGCCGCCGAGTACCTGACCAAACCCATAGACCGGGGGCGTCTGCTTTCGGTGCTGAACAAGTACAAGCAGGACACAACAAACGGACCGGTGCTGGTGGTGGACGACGACCCGGCGGTGCGGGAGATGGTCCGCCGCATGCTTCAGAAGGAGGGTTGGGAAGTGGCCTTGGCCGAAAACGGCCGGATCGCTCTGGACATGTTGGACGAGACCGCCCCCAGCCTGATACTGCTGGACCTGATGATGCCGGAGATGGACGGGTTCGAGTTCATTGAAGAATTGCGCCGCGACGACCGGTGGAAACGGCTCCCAGTGGTGGTTGTCACCGCCAAAGACATCACGGCCGAAGACCGGCAGCGCCTGAACGGATACGTGGAGAAAGTGGTGCAGAAGGGTTCATACTCCGCCGAATCATTGTTGACTGAGCTGCGCGGTTTGGTGACCGCCTTTGCCGGGAAAGAACGCACCTAAAACCCAATCTAGATACACATCGAGAGGGAGCCATGCCCAAGGTCTTGGTTGTTGAGGACAACGAGATGAACCGGGATATGCTCACACGGCGTCTGGAACGCCGGGGCTATGAGGTCATCTCCGCAGTGGACGGCGAGGACGGGATGAATAAAGCCCGGTCCGGCTCGCCGGACATAATCTTGATGGACATGGACCTGCCCGTCCTGGACGGCTGGGCCGCCACCCGGCAACTCAAGGCTGCTCCGGAGACCCAGTCTATACCGGTGATCGCCCTCACCGCCCACGCCATGGCGGGTGACCGGGAGAAGTCTCTGGAGGCCGGTTGCGATGACTACGACACCAAACCGGTGGAATTCTCCCGGTTGATCGAAAAGATAGAAAAGTTACTTGGCAAGGGGTCTTAGTGATGACTAGCCAGCAATACTCTCTCCTGGTGGTCGATGACAACGAGATGAACCGGGACCTGCTGGGCCGGCGCCTTGTACGCCAGGGCTACCGCGTGACGATGGCCGTGGACGGCCGCCAAGCCCTGGAATTCATGGAACAAGAAGAATTCGATCTGGTCTTACTGGACATAATGCTCCCCGTGATGAACGGGTACCAGGTGCTGGAGCATCTGAAAGCCGACCAGTTATTGAGCCACATACCGGTGATCATCACCACCGCCCTTGATGAATCAGACGGCAAGGCGAGATGCCTCGAACTGGGCGCTGAGGACTACCTGACAAAACCTTTTAATCCGGTCACGTTGAAGAGCCGCATCAGCGACTGCCTGGAACGGCACAACCGCGCCCAAGCCGGGCAGTGACCGCCGCTTTGTCCGTCGCTTTGGGAGGTTTGTCATGAACTGGGTTGCCATGGGCGCCATCGCCGAAATTGCCGGGGCGGCAGGCTCCATCGCCATCGCCTGCGTGGCGGTGTACGTCGGGATCCGACAGTGGGTCGACGGCAAGCGGATCAGCCGGGAGCAACGGGAACTAACTGAGCAGATCGAGTCGAACCACCATATCTCGACCCTGGAACAAGAGCGCATCATCCGGGCCCAGAGCCTGGACTCCTATTTCGACGGCATATCCACACTATTGCTGCGGGACGAAGACGGTATCTTTACCGATACGGCTAGAAGCCTGACCAAAGGGCGCACCGACGCCATCCTGAAGATACTCAAGGCCGACGAGAAGCGCAACCTGGTGGCGTTCCTATATGGAAGCGGGCTCATCTCCCGGAACGGGACCGACACCGTGCCGATGGTCTCATTATCTGGGAGCGACCTGAGCTTGGTGGAGTTGAATGGGGCTTCATTGCAGCAAGCGGGCTTTGGCCTGGCCAATCTGCGGGGCGCGGTCATAAAAGAGGCGGACCTGGACGGCATCGACCTGAGAGGGGCCGACCTGAGCGACGCCGATCTGACCGGTTCGGACCTGACCCAGGCTGATCTCCATGGCGTGATCGCTTTCGCCACAGTGCTGAGCGGCGTAGACCTGAGTCACGCCGACCTGAGCGGGGCGGACCTCCGCGGGGCGGACCTCAGCGGGTCCGATCTAACCTCGGCCAATCTCAGCGGTGTGAACCTGCAGGGGGCGGACCTCAAGAACGCCAAACTTGAGAACGCCAACCTGAGCGGGGCCAATCTTCGCGATGCCAACTTCACCGGCGCAGCCCTCCAAGGCGCCCAATTGACCAACCTCATCAGCATCGAGGGCGCCGACTTTACCGGCGTTTCCGCCCTGAGCGGCGAATCCGCCGAATATCTTGCCTCCATCGCCAGCGGCGCTCATCCGGAAACCTTTCGACAGACCGCGCAGACCCTCAAGAATCTTTCATCCACCGGCACGGCCCAAGACCGGGCCTGAGCGCACGGCGGTCTCTCCCCCCGCCTACTCCCGGGAACTAAGGGATTATCTTCTGACTTTCGCAGTCCAGCGCCGGCCTGTGTCTTCCAGTTGGGTCCGCCGTAAGATTTCGTCGATTTTCAAGGGGAAGGCGTCCTGGGTGATACCCGATGATTATTGCGTTGCGTGATAGTAGACTTATATGAACATTGAAGGGTATCATGCTGTGCACCAACCTCAAGTCGTTTCTATAGCTATGCCCGTGTTGACCGAGGCTGGTGTGGTGATCAGTTCATTACATCAGGGGAGTGGTCCCACTCGTGGCGGCCGGACAAGTTCAATAACCTACAGGAGTAACTGATGGCGAGCGCTCAAACGCGAACCAAGCCAGCCGATGCTGGGCCGGCCGAAGAGATCGAGCGGTTTGATGCGATCATCATCGGCGCCGGCGTTACCGGCCTGTATTCGTTGTACCGTATGCGGAAGCTCGGTTTCTCGGTCCGGGCGTTTGAAGAAGGTGGCGGAGTGGGCGGCACCTGGTATTGGAACCGCTATCCGGGATGTCGGTTCGACTCCGAGAGTTACAGCTATGGATATTCGTTCTCAGAGGAACTGCTCCAGGAATGGGACTGGAAAGAGCATTATTCCGGCCAGCCGGAGAACGAACGCTACCTCAATTACGTAGCAGATAAATTCGATCTTCGCCGGGACATCCGGTTGAACTCGCGCGTGGAATCGGCCGTGTTTGATGAGGACGAGGGCTGCTGGGAGGTCCGGTTGGAGGATGGCCACCGGGCGCGGGGGCAATTCTTGATCACCTCGGTCGGCATCCTGTCTTCGGGTTACATACCGGACTTTGAGGGAATAGACAGCTTCAAGGGCAAATGGTGCCACACCGGCAGATGGCCGCGGGAAGGCATGGACCTGGCCGGCAAACGGGTGGGAGTGATCGGCACGGGGGCCTCGGGAGTCCAGCTCATACCGGAGATCGCCAAGGAAGTATCGCACCTGACAGTCTTCCAACGCACGGCCAACTTCTGCGCGCCGCTCCGGAACAGCCCCATCGATGACGAGGAACAGCGCCAGATCAAAGCCAGCTACCCGGAGATCTTCAAGAAATGCATGGAGACTCCAGGCTCATTCGTTCACAAATTCGACCCACGGTCGGCCATGGAAGTCTCACCGGAAGAACGGCTGGAGCAGTATGAAAGGCTGTGGGCGGAGCCCGGTTTCAAGAAATGGCTGGCCAATTTCCATGACGTCATGGTCCCAGGGGAGGCCAACGAGGACTACGCCGAATTCGTCCGCAATAAGATACGCGAGCGCGTGAACGACCCGGTGGTGGCGGAGATGCTGGTGCCCAAGGACCACATGTTCGGCTCCAAGCGCCTCCCTTGTGAGAGCGGGTACTACGAAGTTTACAACCGGGACAATGTTTTGCTGGTTGACGTTCGCGAAGCCCCCATCGAGCGCATCACCCCCAACGGCGTGAAGACCCGGGATGCCGAGTACGAGCTGGACGTTATAATCTTCGCCACGGGATTCGACGCCGTGACCGGGTCGTTGATCAAATTGGATATCAGAGGCGAAGGCGGGCAGACACTGAAGGATAAATTCGCCGGAGGCCCGCGCACCTATATGGGCATCTCCAGCGCCGGCTTCCCGAATCTCTTCACCATCAACGCAGCCTCGGTCGGAAACTTCGTCAGGGCCGCTGAGCCTTTGGTGGACTGGGTGAGCGAAGCCATGTGCTACGTGCGCGACAATGAATTCACGCGTATCTCCGCCACGCTCGAGGCGGAGGATGCATGGGTCGATCACGTCAACGAGGCGGGCGCCAAGATCCTCCGGACCCAGGCCAACTCTTGGTTCGTGGGGGCGAATATCCCCGGCAAAGCGCGGGTATTGCTCACCTCCCCGGACCCTGCCCCGGTCATGCGGGCCAAGCGTGCCGAGGTGGCGGCCAACGGTTATGAAGGGTTCCTTCTCGAATAAAATTTCGCGACACTCAGCACCGCCATCTGTGACCGGTTTTTGAGTCCCGCCCACATCGGGAGCGTAACGGTGAAGGCGGCCACGCCAAGACCATCCCCCTGCCTGGGCATCTCCAGCGAGCTTGGCATTCGGCCATCGACGGAGCGCGTCCTCTCCCGGTGGGAGATACTGAAACCGTAGTACATCTATCCACTGAAAGCTGATGGCTGACCGCTGCAACTGTGCTACCGTGGCTACGAACCGGCACTTTTTCTGTTCTGTGACCGGCTGTCCTTACCAGTGACCAACGCTCAACCAGTACCGGTGACACCATGGCCAATATCGCGGAGATGACTCCATTTCAGGCGGTGACCTACTACTTCGACCAGGCCTGCGACCGGCTTGGGGTGCGGGACGAGATCAGGAACCTCATCTGCACCCCGGACCGCGAGATGCGGGTGGAGATTCCGGTCCGGATGGATGACGGCTCGCTGGAGATTTTTATCGGCTACCGGATCCAACACAACGGGTCCAGGGGGCCGTACAAGGGCGGCGTCCGCTACCACCCGGAAGCCGACGAAGAAGAGGTCCGGGCGCTGGCTGCTTTGATGACCTGGAAGACGGCTTTGGTGGGCATACCGTTCGGCGGCGCCAAAGGGGGAGTGCAATGCGACCCCCGGTCGATGAGCCAACGCGAGCTTCAGGCCCTCACGCGGCGCTTTACCCGCTCCATCAGCCATATCATCGGGGTGAACCAGGATATCCCGGCGCCCGATGTGGGCACCAACTCCCAGACCATGGCTTGGATGATGTCCGCGTATGCCGAAGAACACGGGTACACCCCAGGCGTCGTCACCGGCAAACCCCTGGAGTTGGGCGGCTCAGCGGGCCGGGAGCAAGCCACGGGACGTGGCGTATCCCTGATGATCAAGGAAGTGGCGAGAGACCTGGGGATTCCCATGGAACAGGCCACGGTCGCGATACAAGGGTTCGGCAACGTGGGCTCCTGGGCGGCCTGGTTCTTGGACCAGGGGGGTTGCAGCGTGATCGCGGTCAGCGACGTCAACGGCGGCGTGCGCAATACTCAGGGGCTGGACTTGGAACAGCTAAAAACCCACCTGGACAGCACGGGCACCGTGTTTGGGTTTAAGGGCGGCGAGGCCATTACCAACGATGAATTGCTGGAGATGGAGTGCGATTTCCTGGTGCCCGCCGCCTTGGGCGGCGCCATCCACGGCGGAAATGCCTCGAGAGTAAGAGCGCGTATGGTGGTTGAAGGGGCTAATAATCCGGTGACCCCTGGCGGCGAAGCGGTTCTCAATGACCGCGGGATCCCGTGCCTGCCAGACCTGTTGGTAAACGCCGGGGGTGTGACCGTCTCCTACTTCGAGTGGGTGCAGAATATCCAGCGGTTCCCATGGGACCTGAGCCGGGTCAACGAGGCGCTGGAGGAGATCTTGGTCAAGGCCTACCGTGAGGTGAGGACCAAGGTTGAACAAGAGAAGATTTCCTACCGCTCCGCCGCCTTCTCAATAGCCGTTGGCCGGGTAGTCCAGGCCCTGGAGTTGCAGGGGTTGCCCTAGCCGGTTACCCCGGAGCTTCGACGAATAGCAGGAAGCTGTGGTTAGGTGGCGGGACCGCACCCGGCCCCCAGTCCCAACGCTGTGCTAAACTTTCTGAAGTGGCCCAAACGTGGGGGTGTAGCTCAGCGGGAGAGCACCTGCTCTGCATGCATCTAGGCTTTAGCGCTGTGCTAACGTGCCTACAGACCCAAGCAAAACCTGTACAGTTATGTGCTCTCATTTCGTGCGGAATTTCGGCATACTTTTAGAAAAGTCTTGGCCAAAAGGCCGGGGCTTTTTGCGTTACTGTGGCCCGCTCTGATGGTATCGTATTCGGGACACTTCCTTACTGAATCGTGTCATAATCCCGGCAACTTTTTGGACAGACACGAACGAATCATCGCCCTCGGCTTCAAAAGTGGGCTGGAAATAGAGTGAATGCATGAAAAAGCCCCAGGCCTCCCCGACCCTCCTGCTTTTACTACTGGCGGTAGCGATGTTTCTCACGCTGCTATCGGTGCTCATGATGGCCCCGCTATTGGTGGCGTTGGCCAGCGAGTTCGATACTTCGGTGGCCGTTGTTGGGCAACTGGCAGGAGCTACCGCCATCACCTGGGGAATCACGGCGTTTTTGATCGGCCCGATCTCCGATACCTATGGTAGGCGGCCGGTGCTCCTCACCGGCGTGATGCTGATGGGAGTGGGAATTCTAGGGTCGGTCCTAGCCTGGAACTATGGTTCACTACTGGGATTCCGCCTGCTGACTGGAGTGGCTGCGGCAATGATTCCTGCCACCGCTATCGCGGCGGTGGCCGACATCTTTCCACCGGAAGGCCGAGGCAAGGCCATCGGCTGGATGATGAGCGCCACTGGTATTAGCGCCACCATAGGGATAGCCATGGTAGCTTTCCTGCTCGACGTGGGGGGCTGGCGGCTACCATTTTACGTCATCGGCGGCATAGTGCTGGTTCTATGGGCTCTGTTGTGGGTCTGGTTCCCCCAAAGCCAGCGGCAACCGGGCCAGTCGCTGTCGTTCTTTTCCCATTACCGGGAAGTCGGGGCCAACGCGACGGTCTGGTATGTGCTGGCCGCCAACGCGCTGTTGCAAATGGCGTTTCTCGGCGTGTTTAGTTACTTGGCCGCCAACCTCATCCAGACCTACGGTATGACCGCCGGTGAAACCGTGCTACCGCTGGCCCTGGCCGGAATTGGTGTGATTGCCGGTGGTTTTATCGGTGGCCGGATAGCTGACTCCCGCCGCCGATTGAACTTCCTTACTATTGCTGCGTTACTCGGCGGACTGTTAGCGACCTTCGTATTTGTTGGTCCGGTGTCTCCTTGGCTGACCGTGACCTTCGCCTTTGGGGTCGCGGCGTCGCTGAGGATAACAGCGTCAGTTACGCCGACGCTGTTATTAGAGCTGGCGGGCAGTTCCCGGAGCACCGCGACCGGGATGTTTGCCGTAAGTAATCAAATCGGCGTATTCGGAGGCGCATCCATCGGGGGAGCCATGCTCGCGATGGGCGGTTTCCCGATGGTTGGATTCTTCTG
>JACZYV010000221.1:0-3219 GCA_022570905.1 Chloroflexota bacterium | reverse complement strand
GTGTAGAATACCGGCAAACGCTTTCCCAGTGGATTGTTAGCCAATATCGTGAAGTCTCACGAAAGGTACGGTCATTTTGGCGGGTATCTTCATCAGTTACCGGCGCGACGACAGCGCTGGACATGCCGGCCGGCTCTACGATCGGCTTAGCGACCACTTCGGCCCAGATCAAGTCTTCATGGACATTGACACCATCAGGCCGGGCCAAGACTTCGTGGAAGCGGTACGGCAAGCCGTAGGTGGCTGCGACGGGCTGGTGGCCATCATCGGACGGGAATGGCTCACAATCTCCGATGCCACCGGGGCTCGGCGATTGGATGACCCGGAAGACCTGGTGAGTCTGGAGATTGCCACCGCGCTGGAACGGGGTATTCGCGTGGTTCCTGTTTTGGTGCAGGGCGCCTCAATGCCAACTGCGGCCGACTTTCCGGAGAGCCTTAAAGGGCTGGCCCACCGCAACGCGCAAGAAGTCAGTGACCGCAGCTTCCGCTCCGACGTACAAAGTTTGATCGAAGCCCTGGAAGCACCCGAGCCGGAGACACAGGAAAGCGATGATTTCGTCGGCCGCCAAAGTGAAATGGCAGAGCTCGGGGCGGCGCTAGATGCCGCAATTGCCGGCCGTGGTCAGATGATCATGCTGTCCGGAGAGCCAGGCATCGGCAAGACCCGCCTGGCCCAAGAGTTGGCCTCGCGTGCCCAATCATTGGGCGCTCAGGTGATGTGGGGCTGGTGCTACGAACACGCTGGCGCTCCGCCTTATTGGCCATTTGTCCAACCCATCCGGGCCTACGTCCAGGAAATTTCCGCTGAACAACTGCGCTCCCAGATGGGCCCCGGCGCCGCCGATATCGCGGACGTCGTACCCGAAGTCCTGGCCAAGCTGCCGGACCTGGAGATGCCCGCTGCCCTGGACCCGGACCAGGCACGGTTCCGGCTCTTTGACTCCTTTGCCACCTTCTTCAAGAATGCGGCCCAGACTCAACCGATGATGTTGGTGCTTGAGGACCTGCATTGGGCCGACAAACCCTCGCTGCTACTGTTGGAGTTCCTGGCCAGCCAGATAGCCGACTGCCGGCTCCTTGTATTGGGCACCTACCGGGACGCTGAATTGACCCGGGACCACCCGCTGTCCCAAACCCTGGCCCAACTCCACCGGAGCCCTGTCTTCCACAGCTCGGTCCTGGGCGGGCTCGACTCAGGGGATGTGGGGCTATTCTTGCGGGCAGCCAGTGGAAGCGAAGCGTCTACGGAGCTAGCCGATGCCATCTACTCCCATACCGAAGGCAACCCGTTCTTCATGTCAGAGGTCATCCGGTTGTTGGTGGAACGGGGCGAATTGGAGGAGGTGTCTGCAACGGGCGGTCCGGTGACTCTAGGCATTCCCCAAGGGGTGCGGGAGGTGATCGACCAACGGCTGGCCCGGTTGTCTGAAAACTGCGTCCAGGTGTTGACTACGGCTTCGGTCATCGGCCGGCAGTTTGATTTCAGGTTGCTGAGGACGTTGAGCGCAGAAGTTACCGAGGACGAGGTGCTGCAGGCCATCGACGAGGCGGTCAGATCCCATCTTATAGAGGAAAGCGACGGGCTGGTCGAAAGTTATCAGTTCAGCCACGCCGTGGTGCAGCAGACACTGTCCGGGGAGTTGACCACCAGCCGAAAGATCAGGCTGCACGCCCGCATCGCCGAGACCCTGGAAGGTATATACGCCGGCGACGAACGGGCCCATGCCGAGGAGCTCGCCTACCACTTCGCGGAAGCCCAAACGGTGCTCGGCACTGAAAAGCTGGTCATGCATTGTTTGGCTGCGGGCGAAAAGGCCTTGGACGTTTACGCCTACGAAGAGGGTTTGGTCCATTTCCAAAAGGGATTAACAGCCCTATCGGGCCAACCGGCGGATGATGATACGGCCAAGCTCTGGGCCGGCTTGGGCCGCTGCCAAGTGGCGACGCTCCCGCTATTTCAGCTTGATGAAGCAGTGGCCAGCCTTAGGAAGGCGTTTGACCACTATGCCGAAACGGGAAACGCGGACCAAGCAGTGGCCATCGCGGAGCTCCCGTTTCCCCCATCGGCTGGGCGTGATTACGGGGTCTTGCAGATGATTGAGCGTGCCCTGGCCCTGGTCCCGGCTACCTCTCAACAGGCCGGCCGCCTCCTTGCCCGCTATGGTTGGCTCCAGGGAATCGAAAAGGCGAATTATGAGGGGGGCCGCGACGCCCTGGCTCAGGCGCTGGACATAGCCCAAGGCGAAGGGGATACTGCTTTAGCCGTGCGTACCCTGGTGAGCGCCGCTGAGGTTGAAGCGTTCTTCTTCCACTACGGGGAGACGATCACTAAAAGCCTGGAGGCCATTAATCTTCTTTCCCAGATCGATGACCCGCGGTCAGAAACGATGGCCCATTTTTGGGCGGGTAATGCTTCAATCTACTATGGTGATCCAATAGCCGCGAAGCGCCACATCACGCAAAGCATCGTTGCGGCGCAGAGGCTTCGTCACCATTTTTATCTTGGGCGGGCCCTCAATCAGATGTGCTGGATATCGTTTCGCCTGGGAGAATGGCAAGCCGCGCGCGACTTCAGTGACCAGGGTCTGGAGGCATCGCCCAGAGAGACCCGGCTCCTACACACCCGGATGTTACTGGAATACGAGGTGGGAAACTTCAGTGACGGCGAGGCCTACCTCGACCGTTTATTGGACGTGATGCGTCTTACGGCACCTGGCCCGGCATATGAATACGCGTTCCCGGCCATGTCCATCCCGATGGCGGCCCGCATCTCCGGGAACCTTGGCTGGATAGACGAGGCCGAGAAAGCGGCCGGTCATGTCTTGTCGTCGCCATCGGTCACTCCGATGGTAGCGGCCATGACCAGCACCGGTTTGGCATTGTTGGCGGTCCAAAGGGGTGATGTCGCCGCCGCGCAAAAACTCTACGCCGCCAATGAGCCGCCCGAGACGTTCGGTGGCTTGGGGCCCCAGATCAACCGCACGATCGGTCTTTTGGCCCAGACCGCGGGAAGCGTCGATGAGGCCATAGGCCACTTCGAGGACGCCCTAGCCCATTGCCGTAAAGCCGGTTTTCGGCCCGAGTTGGCCTGGACGTGCTGCGACTACGCCGACGCCCTCCTAGAGCGGGACGGTGACGAAGATCGCGCCAAAGCCATGTCTTTGCTGGACGAGTCGCTGGCCGTCTCAAGTGAATTGAGCATGCGGCCCTTGATGGA
>JACZYV010000092.1:0-12223 GCA_022570905.1 Chloroflexota bacterium | reverse complement strand
CAACTGGCTACTTGGATCACCGACCACTGCAGGCAGGGTTCCGGTAAACGCGGAAATGTTGCTAATTGGGCTTGTATTACAGCTTTTGGCAATTGGCGGAAATGGAATAAACCTGCTGCCTATTGAGAGTGGCGATAGGTAACGTTCCTAGCCTTCCACTCGCTGCTCAGAAGATATTTCCTCGTGAATGAGGATGTCGCCCCAGCCTGCTGCCGAGCGCAGGGGATATAATAACCGCCTCGGAAACGTTTTGGCGAACGTTCATAGGAGCTGTCAAGAGATGTGCACTCCAAAGGGCGTTTAGGAGGGATGACATGCCGGACGTACGCGGATGGCGAAAGAAGTTCGGGGTTCTGGCCCCAAGCACCAATACCATCGTCGAGCCGGATTTCTACATGATGTCGGTTCCGGGCGTCACTGCTCACATTAGCCGTATTTTTATGGCTAACACCAGCAGGGATGGGGAGACCACTGAGGCTACCGAGCAAAGACAAATTCGGCTTGAGCAGGAGATGAAGCCGACCATCGAGCGAGTGTTAACCGCCGAGCCGGATTATATGGTGATGGGCATGAGCTTACCGACATTCCGTGATGGAGTGGAAGGAAACCGAATGTGGAAAGCCCGTATGCAGGAGTACAGTGGCGGCCTGGGTATGGCCAATGGTGCGGAGGCCTGCGAGCGAGCGCTCAACTTGCTACAAGTCAAACGCATCGCCGTCCTCACCCCTTACTGGGCGAGCAGCAGCAACCATGTCATCCGGTTTTTCAGCGAGGCAGGCTTCGAGGTGGTGGCACACAAGGACTTGGAATGTCCATCTCCGGTGGCCATTGCCCACGTGGAAGCGGATCGAATTCGGGCGGCGTTGCGAGAAATTGACGGAGAACGTGTTGAAGCGATCGTTCAGTGCGGCACGGACCTGAATATGGTCGAACTGGCCGATGAAGCCGACCGCTGGCTGGGCAAGCCGGTCCTCGCCATCAACGCTGTGATATGGTGGATGGCCTTGCGGGAAAACGATATCCAGGACAAGCTATACGGCTATGGTCGGATGCTGAGAGATTTTTAAACCGCCGAGGGAAAGACGCTCAGCACGTCGTTGTAGTGTGCGTGCGTTCAAGGCACGCACTTCAATCCAGTCAGCGGACATTAGAGCAAGATGATTAAACGGATGATAGGCGCGGCAAAGCTGGATATCGCAATCTATGAAGAGGTCGAGGCGGATACGTCTGCGACACGCCAGGCTATGGTGGTGGTGGTTTTGGTCGCCTTGGCAACTGGGATTGGCACCTTCGGGTCGGGCGGCCCAGCGGGACTCGTTGTCGGTATCGTCGCAGGATTAGGCCTTTGGGCGCTTTGGGCGTGGATCACTTACTTCGTAGGCACCACCTTGTTGAAAACCGCTGAAACCGAGGCTAATTGGGGCCAGCTAGCGCGAACTCTCGCCTTTGCCCAATCCCCAGGAGTATTAAAGGTCTTTGGCTTTATTCCCGTGCTCGGCCCTTTAGTGTTCGCCATAGCGTCAATCTGGCAGTTGGTGGCCATGGTGATTGCTATTAGACAAGCACTCGACTACACGTCCACTTGGCGGGCCGTAGGGGTTGCGGTGATCGGTTTCATCCCTTACGCGATTGTAAGCGGCTTAGTCTACGCGTTGGTGTAGTCCTCCTTGCAACACGCCCGGCCCTCTCAGAATAGGATTCAATCGTTATCACGTCACGCTGGACAGCAAAGGATTGGTGACGGTACGGTGGGACCAGGTGGTGGCCCTACGCTAAGTTTCTTTCCCGACGAAGATGGTAAGATGTCCGGCGGGCCGGTTGACGAGTGCGGGCATCTCACATACGAAGAGGAAAAAATGAAAATCAGTATCCCAGGACTCGGAGGACGCCTCCAAAGAGCCCGAAAAGGCACTGGATTAAGTCAAGAAGCAGTGGCCACAAAGATTGGTGTTTCCTGGATGACTGTGCACCGTTGGGAGAAGTCCCAGCGCGGCATTTCAGAGGAGAACCTTGACCGGCTCTGCGAGCTTTACGACAAGCCTCTGCGATGGTTTCTTACCCTTGAGGAAGGGGACTTGGAGGAGGCCAGACCGTCTAGAGGTTCCACCAAGGCACCTGGTAGCAGCAGTTCAGCGGCAGCGAACAGGTTGTCCCGGAAGATAGCCGATGCACCCGCCAGCCATAGACCAATGATTGAGAAGGTCGCCGAAGATCTCCTGGATAGTATGAATCAATCTGTTTCTCGGTAGTAAGGTGACAATGCCAGGTTGAAGCTCCGGATATCGACTGCGTATATTGGATCAAGAGTGACGACCCTCGCTGAGCCGCTGGTGGACTGACTAACGATCCCTGGCGGCTTTTTTATGTAACCAACCCCCCAGCCCGGTAATACCCAACCACCGCGGATTCACCCTCATACCCAACCACCTCAATCCCATTTCCGTCCCAACTCCTGCTTTTCTCCCTCTACCTGAATAACCCTATTTCCGGCCTGTTTATCACTCCAAAGCGCCCTTTCCAGGCACGAAACGATATAGGTAGCACTACCTATACGACCCGCGTAAAACGGGTTTTTTCCGCTTTCCAAAAATGCGTTACATCCGGCATGTGCACCCCCTCTACCCAGGCCTAAAGTGATGCCAAGACGAAACGCAGGGAGAGCAACCATGACAACTCAAACAAACATCCAGGGCAACAACAGCAACGGAAACGAAATGAAACGCTCAATGTTTTTGGCCCCTCGGTTTAGCGGAAAGGCAATCACCATGATGGTCTTCGGCTACCTCGCCATGGTCACCATGATTTTGATCATGACCGCCAACCCCTTCCAGTCCACGGCTTCTTTGGACTTCGGCCCCCAGTCAGCTGAAGCTTCGGTCCAGACCGTAGTGGTTGAGATTCCCTCGGTCCAGGTCCCCGCCGCCCCTTACATCATCATCGAGCCGGCCAACTAAGTAAGGCCCAAGCGATCAAGACCCTCTGTAAATCGTCTTAGAACCCTGCCTTGAACGAGAATCAATCACGACCAACCGGTCAGTGAGGAAATCATGACAACAGCCTCTAATCTGCAAGCAAACGGAAGCACCACCTACGGGAAAACGACCAGGGAACAGACCCTTTGTGATGAACAAAGTGAAATGGGTACAGCACCGTTCGGAACGTCCCTGATGGAAAGAATCTCTACCGTGTTCGCAGGATTAGGTCTGAGTGTGGCCTTCGGACTAACTGCAACAATCCTTGCCATGGCAATGCGGACGTGAACCCACAGAACTGATATTGGGCTAAAGCAATTAAACCAAACATTGAGCAGACAAATTCCAAGCGCCCCGTTACGCATCCGGGGCGCTTTTTTTGTACATCTGTAATTGAGCGATCCAAAGACGAACTAACGGGAAACCTCCAAGCAGCCCCCGGCACGGCTTAGCGGACGCCAGGCAGACCGATGTGAACGCCGGAAATATTTTTGGAGTATTTCAGTCGCTCTCCGGCAAGCCCGTTGGCATGCGGCTACCCCCGGTGAAGTAGTGTGGGGTCGGACGGGAGAATTATTGGCTGAATCAAATTGGAAGCTCAGGCAACCAATGGTAACCGGCCCGACGACTTCGCTACCTTAATACTGATTTCCCCCGAAGGTTCCATCATCCACCACCCTTTCTTGGGTAGGTGGGGGTACAGACAGAACAACTTACTAAACCTCAGCGCAGACACGAATCCAGATCGGGAATGTGGTCTCTAAAATCTTGCGCTTAAAACTTTCAAAACGCCCCAACATTTACTAGGTAAGACCGTCTGCTTTCGACCCCACCATTACCCCACTGATAGACCCCCCCGCTACCTACATATTCGCAGGCGTAAATAACAACGAAACAGCAACGACTTTGTACCTTAAGGTTTCACTAAGGTTTTGCGGTGACTTAACGGTAAAAGCGGCAGACGCATAACGCGCCTGGGAACACTGAGGTTGCCCGAGGCGGCTCTATTTGATGCCACCGCTACTAATTAGCCCGGCATGCCCTCCATATCGATGGTGGAGTAGTACGGCTTTTCACCGAGGGACCTGACCTTCTCCCAAAACTCATCGCCAGCAGCGAGACCTCTTTCGTTTCGCTCGGCTGTCTCGCGGTAAATATTCCAAGAATCCGGGTGTAACTGACAGCACTCGGAAAAAATCACGTCGGCTTCATCAGTCCGGCCGTTTCGTTTCAGATATTGGCCCAACTGGAATTTCGCATGTGCCATGGCAGCTTCGTTGGTCATTGCCGGCACACGCTTCATCGCTTCATCAATATCGAACAAGAACGCACTGGCGCTGCCATTCACCGCCCAGTCTTTGACGGCATCGATGTAGGTTGATTTTGCTTGGGCACGTGTTTCTTGGTCATATTCCTTTGCGATATCCAGCGAGCCGCCGGTCTCAACCGGGCGAACGATCCTGCCTGTTTCGTCTATCCAAACCGCCTGCGGTACGTTGACCATGTTGTACAACGAAGAGAGCAGGTGATTTTGATCGATCAGTGTGATGTAGTCCGGTGAGGCTGCTTCGATCCATGGCCGCGCGGCCTCGACATCAGCGTCCATCGCCACCGACAAAATCATAAAGTCTTCGTTTTTTACGGTTTCAAACATCGTCTGCCAACCTGGCAGATCAAGCCGGCATCCTCACCAAGAAGCCCAGGTGATCAACAAGACGCATTTCCCTCGATAGTCGGACAAGGAATGTAACTTGCCATCGAGGTCTGGCAGCGTGAAATCGGGGGCCTCAAGACTAAGCAGGGCATTATTGCGGAGGCTGGCGCCTTCGCCGAGGAGCCATACATCCGCATTCGCGCTTCGAACTGCAGGCTTGCCCATCAGATCCCAAAAAGCCGACACATTGATGGCGTCCCCTTGAACAAACCTATCTACCTCGCCTGAAGGCGTAGGCACACAGATATCATCCTTGCAGAAGCCTTCTGGCTTCATCGACCAACCGGTTATCGCGGCGGTGTCGACTGAGCTGAGCCATAGCTCATCTTTAGAATGCGATTCGCCCGGTTGCACCGCTATTTCAGTTGCGCTCGTCTCTGTTAAAACAGTAACCATTCGTTACCCACCTCTTGGTTTATCGTGTTTATTGTAAGCCAACAACAACGGGTCGGTAAGCACGGACTTTCTGGCGGCCGTAAGCCAAAAACTCTGCACACACCGCAGGCGCGATAAACAGGGACCAGACACCGAATATAAGGCTGGCGCGCGCCCACATCCGACCAGGCTTTCGGGTCAATAAACATTGACCCGCCCCCTCTTGGTGGTATTGGTAATCTTCTGGCAGCATCGGAGTTCGCATCTGCCAAGTATATAGCGCGAGGTAACCGGAGACCGTAGACCCCTCCGGCATGCCTTGGGGCAATTTAATGATGCCTATAGTGATGGCCGGAAACATTTTTGGACTATTTTAACGGGGTTGCTCTCACGTCTAGGACGTCACAAATTCTTCACGCCCGAAACGAGGTGTTGCCAGCCAGGGAAGGCCCGTTGGCATGCGGCTACCCGCGGTGGTATGTGGTTGAGGTCGAACGGGTGTTTGTCGGGTGAGACACCGGCTCAGCGTGTGGGCCGTGAAACTCGATGACGAAGTCAGCCGCCGATTCATGACATCGCAAGATTGAAGAATACATGTGTCGATGGACGCAGAATACCGCTCCAAGCCGGCTTTGCCGGTTTCGCCGGGGAATTCAGGCATGGAGGACGAAGATTGGCCAGGCTGATATGCTACGGTCGATCAGCTACGAAGAGAACAGACCGCGAGGTAACGTATGTCCTTTGACCTTGAACAGACCGACAAGCTTTTAAGCACAACGCGGGCGGTGCGCCGCCGGCTAGATCTTGAGCGTGATGTGCCAGATGACCTGTTGCTGCGCTGCATCGAGTTGGCGGAGCAAGCTCCTTCGGGAGGTGATATTTCCAGCCGCCGTTGGTTGGTGATTCGCGACCCCGAGACCAAAAAACAACTAGCAGACTTATACCGTGCCGCCGGCGGAAACGGCGTCATGGAGAGGGCCGAACAACACCGTGGGACCGGGCACCCCAAACAGGGCGTTTTGGAGTCCGCCGCTCATCTGGCGGCCAACTTGGAACGGGTCCCGGTTCTCGTTCTGGCCACGGTCTGGGGAGTCCATGACGGCAGTGGACGGCCTGGATTATTCGACTCGGTGATCCAAGCTGCCTGGAGTTTCTGCCTGGCGCTGCGGGCGCGGGGTCTCGGTTCGGCTTGGACTACGCTGCATCTTGGGAAGGCCAAGGAGTTCGCCGAGATTCTGGGGATCCCAGACGGCGTGACTCAGGTGGTGCTGCTCCCGGTCGCCTGGACGATCGGCACGGAATTTAGACCAGCAGCCCGCCGGCCGGCATCGGAGATCATTTGGTTCGATCGCTGGGGGTACACGAAAGAGACCCTTGGCGACGTCGAGAGCCTCATCGCCGCCGGGCCCGGTGTAACCGTGGAGATTGACATCGCCGCCCCGCCCGATCGCGTCTGGGAATTGGCCAGCGACATCAACATCTCAGCTCGTTTCAGCAGTGAGTTCCAGGGCGCCGAGTGGATCGATGCCGACGGCCCGCGGGAAGGGGCTTCATTCATTGGCAAGAACAAGCGGACCGACGTAAACCGGGAGTGGGAGACCACATCGTACGTCGTTGCGTGTGACCCGCCCCGGGTTTTCGCCTGGAACGTGAACGACCGGGATGAGCCCAGCGCCCAATGGCGGTTCGAACTCGAAAAGATACCTGGAGGCACCAGGTTACGCCAGCGGTTGATCATCGGGCCCCGTCTGTCGGCCACAGGCCACGCTATGAAAGATAACCCGGACCGTGCGGAGCAGATCCTTGCCAGCCGCCAGGAACAGCACCGCGGCAATATGGCCCTAAACCTTCAAGGGATCAAAGACATAGCGGAGCAAGGCGCCTGAGGTTCTGAACGAAAATATATTACGCTATCGGTATGAATTTACATTCGCACGGAAATCAGGAAATGAAACTATTCCCCCGCAGATTCGGGTCCGTCGTGGCCATTTCTTTCGCCTTATTAGGTGTGGTGACCGTGGCTTGTGGCGCTGCGTCTACGGCAACGCCGACTGCGGCCACGATTGTACCGGCTCCAACCACGACACAAGCGGCGATTGCAACTGCCACGCCGACTCCGCCGCCGCCGGCCCCCGCTCAAACCGCTGTTCAAACCACCGGCAAAGGTGGCCCAGTGTTCATCCAGCTCACCGACCCCCTTGATGAACCCCAGTTCTATTGCTTGGATGTGCCCGGCGCCGGTACCGCCGTCAGATTGGACAGCCCCCTACAGGCCCACACCTGCAAACCATTACGAACCGCCGAAGATGAACTATTTACTTTGAATCACCCCAGCGACGGGCAGATCTTTATGGAGGCGTATAACCTGTGTATTGAGGCAAATGGGACCGCGGCTGGGTCTACTGTCGTTCTTCAGCCCTGTTCAGACTCGCCAAATCAGCGGTTCTCCATCGATGATGGTTCGATACGGCTTGCGGGTGATGGCCCAACAGGATTGTGCTTAGCGGTAGACCCTAAGGATGGCATACCAACCGGCGGGCCCAGCCACCTGCGCAGGGACCTCACCCTGGAGAGTTGCGATTCCATCGACACAGCGCTCTCCAGGTGGATCTTTGGAATATTCGACTACTAACAGCGCATTCACCGGCCTCTCTCGCCGACGCCTTGACATCCGCCTTTACCCACACGTTTTGCCGAGACTGACCGAGGACGCATATCGTAGACGGTGGGCGTGCGATCATCGAATGGCCGTTGCCGAGATGAGGCAGAAGCTGCCTGGTCGGTTGTAGTATGTGCCTAACAAAAATAGATCGGTGCACCTTTTTTTGGACGAACAACTTCCGTTGCGAGTCTCAATTCATCGGCCGCCAACACGAGTTGGCCGTACTCACCTTGGTCCTTCACCCACCGAGGGCGTCGTTGTGCTCCACATAAACCCCTTGGGGCACCCTCGACCCCGGCAAGGAGGTATTTGAATGTCGGCACAGCTACCCGGTCATGCTCAGACCGTGATAATCGGCGGCGGGATCGTCGGGTGCAGCGTCGCCTACCACCTGACGAAACTGGGGCGTAAGAACGTAGTACTGCTGGAGCAAAGTGAGCTCACCGGTGGTGCGACCTGGCACGCCGCCGGCCTGGTGACCCAGCTACGCAACTCGCACACCCTCATGGAGATTGCTAAGTACGGGGTAGACCTCTACCCCCGGCTGGAAGCCGAGACGGGCCAGCCCACCGGATTCGACCAGACGGGCAGCATCACCGTGGCCCGCACCGAAGGCCGAATGGACGAGCTCAAGAAAATAACTTCTCTTGCCCGTATTATCGGCATCGAGATCGAGCCAATCACCATCCGGGAGGCTGGCGAGATGTGGCCTCTCATGCAGACTGACGACCTGGTGGGCGCCATCCACATCGTCAAAGACGGCCAGACGCTTCCAACTGAGACGGCGAAGGCCATGGCCAAAGGCGCTGCCGACGGAGGCGCCTCCATTTTCGAGGGCGTTCAAGTCACATCGATACGTCAGCGTGGAGGCGCCGTGACGGGCGTGTCTACGGACCGAGGCGACATCGAGTGCGAGGTCGTCGTCAACTGCGGTGGGATGTGGGCCAGAGAGATAGGCCTGATGTGCGGGGTCGCGGTACCTCTTTTTGCGGCCGAGCATATGTACCTGGTCACCAACCCAATGGGCATCCCGAAAGACATTCGCCCCCTCCGCGACCCCGACCAGCAGATCTATTTCAGGGGGGACATGGAAGGTGAGGGCGCGGTACTGATGGGCGGCTTCGAGCTAGTCGCCAAGCCCTGGGGCAAGAACGGCATCCCCAACGACTTCGCCTTCAGTTTGCTGGAGCCGGACTGGGAGCACTTCAAGGTGTTCTGGGAGAGCGCGGTCTATCGCGTTCCGGCTATGGAGGACGCGGGCATTAGCCGGTACTGCGTCAGCGTCGAGAGCTTTACCCCCGACAACCGTTACATACTGGGCGAGGCCCCGGAGCTGAAGAACTTCTTCGTTGCGGCCGGGCTAAACTCCACCGGCATCGCGGCGGGCGCCGGGACGGGCAGAGCGATAGCGGAGTGGATCGTCGAGGGCCACCCAACGATGGACCTGACCGAGGTCGACATTCGGCGCTTCCAAGGCTTCCAGAACGGCACAGGCTACCTTTACGACCGTACCGTAGAGACGGTGGGCACCCTCTACGGGATGCACTGGCCCCACGTCCAGTACGAGACGGCCCGCGATGTAAGACGCTCTCCGATTCACGATCGATTGGCGGCACGGCGCGCCTGTTTTGGGATGGTGGCGGGCTGGGAGCGGCCCGACTGGTATGCCCCAGAAGGTGTGGAGCCCAGGTACGAGTACTCGTTCGGGCGTCAGAACTGGTTCGCCTATTCCGCCGAGGAGCACCGAGCCGTCCGTGAGACGGTCGGCCTGTTCGACCAGACTTCGTTCTCCAAGTTTCTGCTGCAGGGTCGAGACGCCGAGGGTGTGCTGCAGTGGATCTGCGCCAACGACGTGGGCGTCCCGGCGGGTAGGGTCGTCTACACTGCGATGCTGAACGGTAGCGGCGGGATAGAGGCCGACCTGACCGTCACCCGGCTCGCCGAAGACAGCTACATGATCGTAACGGGCGCCGCCGGAGAGAGGCGCGTCTTCCATTGGATCAAGCAGAATATTCCGGACGGCGCGCAGGCCTTCCTGACCAACGTGACGTCCGCCTACGCGGTACTGGGCGTGATGGGACCCAAGTCCCGAGAGCTATTGTCCGCCCTCAGCGGCGCCGATCTCTCAAACGACGCCTTCCCCTACTTGTCTAGCCTTGAGATTGAGATCGGGCACGCCCTCGTCCGGGCCACCCGAATCACCTACGTGGGCGAGTTGGGCTGGGAGCTCTACGTGCCGGCGGAGTTCGCCACCCACGTCTATGACCTACTGGTGAGCAAAGGCCAAGAACATGGGATGCGCCACGCTGGGGTTCACGCCATGGAGTCGCTCAGAATCGAGAAGGGTTACCGGGCTTGGGGCCTGGACGTTATAGACCAGGACACGCCGGTCGAAGCGGGGCTGCGGTTCGCCGTGGCCTTCGACAAAGCAGCGGAGTTCAACGGTAAGGAGGCGCTTCTGAGACAACTTGAGCATGGGGTTAAGAGACGGCTGGCGATATTTACCCTGGAGGATTCTGAGCCACTGCTCCTTGGGGACGAACCCATTTACCGGGACGGCGAGCTAGCCGGCCGGACCACCTCGGGAGCCTACGGCCACACTGTCGGCCGGTCGGTCGCCATGGGATACGTCGAGAACGAAGCGGGTGTAGACGGCGCATATATCCGGTCCGGGAGCTACGAGATAGAGATCAGAACTGAGCGCTTCCCGGCTACCGCGTCCCTCAGACCCCCCTACGACCCCAGTGGCGAACGCATCCGTTTGTAGCGGACCGGACGGCCACGCTGCAACGCTTGGGCGCGTCCTTCGCTCTCTGTCTGGTTACAAATAGGCACTCGGTATTCAGCATAAAGTAGAATGGCGAATGTTTAAACTCGGTAGGAGCAGGCCGCTATGAGCAGCAGCGCCACTGGACCCATCGGACGGAACGATGCCATCCACGCATTGGTCCGTAACGTGGTTGATACACGGTATGAAAACCTGTCTCATTTGGCAGTCGACGCCACCAAGACCTTCATCCTAGATTCCCTTGGGGTGGCCATCGCCGGGTCGTTGGCTCCCGGGGTCTCTGAGACGTTGGGCGTCCTCTGCGACTGGGGAGGCAAAGGGGAGTCGACCGTGCTGGTTTCCGGAGAGAGGTTACCGGCGCCTTCGTCCGCCATGATGAACAGCTTCTTGATGCACAATCAGGAATTCGATTGCGTGCATGACCTGGCGGTGGTCCATGCCTTCACGACAGTCCTCCCCGTGGCGATAGCCGTGGCCGAGGTCCAGGGCGGGGTGACTGGCCGCGAGATCCTCACCGCGGTTGCATTAGGCGTGGACGTGGCCAGTTCGATCGGAATTTCGTCAAGGTCGCCAATCGCGCATTTCCGTCCAGGCACCGCGGGGGCATTCGGCGCCGTGGCCGCGGCAGGCAAGGTTGCCGGATTCGACCAGGCTACCCTTTCCAACGCAATGGGAATCGTCTACAGCCAGATCTGCGGTACGCTTCAGCCTCATAGTGAAGGCGCCCAGGTGAACTCCATGCAGACCGGCTTCAACGCCAGGGCGGCAGTCACTGCAATCTCACTGGCGGCCCGAGGAATCCAAGGACCCTCTGAGGTGCTGGAAGGCCGGTATGGGTACTTCAAACTCTTTGAAGGCGAGTACGACGTTGAAGAAACCTTGGCCAACTTGGGCAAGGTCTGGCAGGTGGAACGGATAGGCCACAAACCGTTTCCCTGCGGGCGGTTGACCCACGGGGCGATCGAGGCCGCCCTGACTTTGAAAGAGCGTCATCGATTCGACGCGGGAGACGTCGACGAAATTGAAGTCCTGGCGCCGCCCTTGGTTTACCGCCTGGTAGGACGTCCTTTGGAAGGCGGAGTTCCGTCGCCCCAGTACGCCAAGCTGTCGATTCCATTCGTGGTGGCCGTCGCATTGATTCGCGGTACGGTCTTCATCACCGATTTCTGGGAAGAGCGGCTCCGTGATAAGGCGATCCACGAATTGGCGGGACGAATCAATGTAGTGCAAGACCTGACGATCACAGACGAAAATATCTCGGTCCCTGTGCGGGTGCGTATTCGGCTCAAAAACGGGACGGAGCACGAATTAACCCTGGACCAGATGTTAGGGCACCCGGACAAACCGCTGAGCCATGAACAGCACTTGGAGAAATTTAATGCTTGCTGGGCTGAGGGCGCCGGCCACCTGCCAGAAAGCAACCGAGACCAGCTAGTAAATCTGGTGGACGAACTGGAAAGCGTACCGTCAGTGGAGGAAATAGTTCGCTTGCTCGTGCCTTAAGTGAGGGTGAGCCTAACGCCAGCTCCCGGCCGCGTGGGACCCCTGGGGTTAGGGAGCGAAACAGCGTCCGGTGCGCTGCGGACCGCAAACAAGGGTGTTTCTTGTTTCGTGGGCCAAGCCAAGTGCAGTAATCGTGCCGATGGCGGTTTGCTCGGCATCAAGCCAACAGGATTAAAAGATGTGCTGAAGTGCATTGATAGCCAGACCGG
>JACZYV010000220.1:0-3232 GCA_022570905.1 Chloroflexota bacterium | reverse complement strand
AATGCCTGCACTTCGCCTTTTAGCTTGCTTAGCACACCCTGACGACGAGGCATTTCCGGTGGGGGGCTTACTGGCCCTTAACGTGGCTAAGGGGCGGCGGGTGCGCCTGGTGACCACCACGTTGGGCGAGGAGGGGGAGATACGGCAGGAAGGCTCAGCCACCAGGGAGACCCTGGGCGAGATCCGGCGCATCGAACTTTCCTGCGCGGTACGGGCGCTGAGTCTCGAGAGCCACACCGTGCTGGATTACCGGGACTCGGGCATGGCCGGCTGGGACGCCAACGACCACCCACGGGCCTACATCAAAGCGCCGGAAGATGAGGTGGTGGAACGGCTGGTGCGGGAGATCAGGGAGTTCCGGCCCCAGGTGGTCCTCACCTTCGAACCGGGCGGACTCTACGGCCATCCGGACCACATAGCCGTCTCCAAGCACACGACCCAGGCCTTCGAGATGGCCTCGGACCCGGCGGCTTTCCCCGGCCAGTTGACGGGCGGGCTGCAGCCGCATACGCCCCAGCGCCTCTTCTATAGCGCCCGTCCCCAGGGGTTCCGGCTGGAATGGGCCAACAGGCTGCGCGCGGCCGGGGAGGATTTCCCCCTGCCCAGCCCGGAGCAACTGGTCCAAGGCACTCCACGGGAGGAGATACACCTGGAGTTGGACATCTCAGACCACCTGGAGACCAAGATGGCCTGCATCCTATGCCACCGGACACAGGTGGCGCCAAGCTGGCCCTACCACCGGGTGCCCAGGGATGTCGCCGAATGGGTCTTGGGCCGGGAGTACTACATCCGCGCCCGGCCCGGAGTAGCCTCCGGAGAGACCGTCCCCGAAGACCTCTTTGAAGGCATCAACCCGGACTAGCTGACTTCACGCCTGGACCGGGAAATACGGGCTGTTAAGTGGGGCGTTGGATCAGTTCCACCGATACTTCGTCGGGCGCCACCACGAAAGCAACCATGGAACCGGAGGGCATGGTCCAGGGCTCGCAGTTGAATTTCACGCCGTTGGCCTTCAATTTGGCCGCCAATCCCTCAAGGTCATCGGTCTCGAACCCGAAGTGGTCCAACCCGTAGCGGGGATCGGTGGTCCCGGCGATTGGGTCCTCGCCCTCGGCGCGGCCGGAGATGGTCATGATGTGCTCGCCGTTCAACTCAAGCTGGATGGATTTGGTGGTGGAAAGGGGCCGCTCCGAGGTGATGTCGGCGCCAAAATTATCGCAATACCACTTGGCGGCCGCGTCAGGGTCTTCGCTGCGGAAATGAAGGTGATTCAAGGCGATCTTCACGGTGGTGCTCCTTCGGTCAAGCGTTTCAAAATACCGGCCTTAGCCTTCATCGCGGCGCTGTCGCTCCCCAACGCCAGGCGAGACCCCGGCCGGTCCGAGGCCATAGTGTACCCCACAAACTGCCGCCGGTGAAGTTGCGCGCCAGGTGGAATAAAACCGGAAGAATGACGTGGACTGCCCTTGACCGCTAGGGAAATCTTCCCGGTCTATTCAGCCAATCGACGATGGGCCGGCAGCCCCAGAATTGCCCCGGAATCGGCT
This sequence comes from Chloroflexota bacterium, assembly GCA_022570905.1. GTDB lineage: Bacteria > Chloroflexota > Dehalococcoidia > Lucifugimonadales > UBA3495 > UBA9611. The sequence goes on along the minus strand of JACZYV010000220.1, from coordinate 1,685 downwards.
CCGGAGAGATGAGCGGTGAGCCCACCACGGCGGCCGTGCAGGCTTCCACCGTATCCACGTTCTGGTACAGCAGGAAGACCATGCCCACGTCCGGACAGGCGTCCCAGCAGATGAATTTTTCGATCAGCATCTTCCCATTTCTCGCATCGACACCCACGGAGACCGGGTAAACACTGGGGTCGAAATCACCGCTGGAAACGGTCAGGTTGATCTCGTGCAGCCGCGCCAACTCGGCCTGCATCAGATCGGTGGTCATCACCGGGTTGCTGAAGGTCCGGAAATCCGGAGTGGTGCAGCCAAGGAGGATGATCAGTAGCACAACTGCCGCGCCAAGCAGCGGGAACAGCGGTTTTTTCAAATGCTCTCACCCGGAAACCACCTTCACGAAGATGTTTTCCCTACCTCAATCCTCCACGGGTCCAGCCTTAATAACAACTGCCGCCGGTGGACCGGCCAACTCCGCGTCATTCTGCAGCGTCCCTCAGCCACGGTCCGGCAGCCCCCCAGTCGAGAACCTGGGTCCACAGGCCGGTAATCTGCCCTTGAACGTAGCCGGAACCTAACTTAATCTCGAATTATGATTAGATCAATATTTTTGTTCGTTACTTTGGCGGTGACCACGCTTTTGATTGCCGCTTGCGGGGGAACATCCGAATCTGGGCTAGCCAGTATCGGCGCTCAAGCCGGCCCGGCAGGCGCTGAAACACCGGCGCCCACCGTCGGGTCAACAACTTCCGATACCGGTCTGGCCACTGCCACTGCAACCAGCACGCCGACGGCAGAAGCCACCGGCAGCCAGTCCGCTACTGCCGAAGTTGCAACCCCGGCGCCCACCGTTGCGCCCACGGCGGCCAGCATACCAAGAACCACCCCAGCGGGTTCCGGCGGCGAAACCGCCGCGGAAGCCCAGCCCTCCAGCACGGTCACGCCGGCAGCGCAGGCAGAAACCCCGCGTACTCTGATAGCCCAGGCTTTGGACTCCCCAGGGTTGATGTGGTGCCTGGCCGATAAAGTGGGTATGGAGACCGTATTGCAGTTATCTCACCGCGCGCCGACTGCTCAAGAGAATTATTCGATCCGGTTATGTTTCTTCGATAAACGAGAGATCGCCGCTTGGGATGCTGAATGGCCGAAACGGATCGATGCCGCCTTTGCGCCGGCTGTTTGCGGAGATAAGCCCACCAAAGATTTCCCGGCCTCCTATTACCAGGGGCCTTTGATCGATTCCCATCTCCACATACCCCAGCTTCCCGATGACACCGTTGGAGATGCGCCGGTCGACGGCTATGTAGAGACCAGAGGGGCTGAATCGGACCTGTATGACACCATCGCCAAAGAGCAGCGGCCGCTGCTCGGCAGGACCATGGACATCAACCGCATCGCCTGCACCTTGCGGAACGAGGGCAGCATCAAGGCCTTCGCCTTCTTTCCCACCTTCCCGGAGATCACGGTTCCGGCCATCGAGGTCGCCTACAGGACGGTGGAGCGGTATCCGTCACTATTTGTGCCGTTCCTACAAGCCTCTGCAAACGGAGCAACCACCTTGGCCGGCGAGTCGCTCGAGGTGATGCTGGGAGTTCGCCCGAATCTTTTCTTCGGATTCGGCGAAGTCGGATCTTCTCCCACCGAGTCCGACAATCCTGCCCCAGATTCCGAGATCTACACCGGGGCTGGGGCAGTGGTGA
>JACZYV010000091.1:0-12284 GCA_022570905.1 Chloroflexota bacterium | reverse complement strand
GTCCTGCTGGTGGAAGACGACAGGCCGTTATTGGAGTTTTTCTCAACCGTTTTACGCCGGGAAGGGTACAACGTCCTTACAGCGGAAAACGGACCTGAAGCCCTGGAGATCGCCAAAAACCGGCCCGACCAGCGCATCGATATCTTGCTCAGCGATGTGTCGATGCCTTATATGGGAGGAATCCAATTAGCCGAGAGTCTTTGGGAAACCCGGCCGGATATCCGGGTCCTGTTGACCTCCGGGCTGCCCGCTGAGGAGGTCTTGCTCCGGTGCGGCCCGTCATTCAAGGCCGATTTTTTGGCCAAGCCTTTTTCTGTCTCCGATCTTGCCAGTAAGATCAATATGCTCGCAGAGGCCGTCTTACCCACCAAACGTTAAGGCTGGGACGCACGCGGCCGCGGGCAAACACCGGCCGGGGCCTGGATTCAGAGCATCCGACGATTACTCCGGCAAGTCGTAACTGCTCATGAAACGGTCCACCATATCCGTGGCTTTTGCCCAGTCATAGGTCCGGAACGAATGGTTGCGGACAGCGAACTGGGCGCCGGCGTAGAACATCTCATATTGAGTGTGCCGGGAGCCGAACTCCGAACCGATGGCGTCCCAAGCCAGCTTGAAAAGCTTGACCCGGTCTTTGGCGTTCATTACCGGCGATTGCTGGGTTTTCTCGATGTAGCCGGCGGTCTCTGGGCTGGCGAAATCAACGGCCGCCGAAGGCATCATGATCACCCCTCCGCCGGTCAACTGGCGTATGGCCTGGATCACCTCCGGGTACATCTGCTGGGCCTGCACCTGTGACGCATACATCAGATGGCGGTCCGGAACGTAGTACTTCCCAACGTAACCGCCCTTGGCTTCCATCCCATGGACCATCCCTTCGATCAACCCTGCCTGTCCCGCCAGACTCCCCAGACTCTCCACGACTTGAGGGTAACTGATCACGTTGGTGGCCTCAGCGATCTTCCGGGCCATCCCGACCAAAAACCTCAGCTTCACCATCAACCTGACCTGGGCCTGGTAGTTATGGAATACGTGGGCTGGGGTGTCGTGGAACTGGGCCCGGCACATGGCCGGGTCGCGGTGGACGAAGACCCTTTCCCAGGGGACCTTGACCTCATCGAAGTAGATCACTGCGTCGTTCTCGTCGAAGCGGTACGAAAGCGGATTGTCGAATTCTGAAACCGCCGCAGCCTCATAGGACTTGCGGGAAAGCAGCTTGACCCCTTTGGCCCCCAATGGAATTGCCGCGGAAAAGGCGTACTTTTCTTCGCCTGGTTTCATGGGCTGTATCGTGCCCAACAACACCTCATTGGCCAGGATGCAGCTTGTGCCCAGCATCTTGGCCCCTTTCACCGTTATTCCTTGGCTATCTTCGTCGCAGATACCGGCGGTTAGGAATTCGTCTGCCTGCTCTCCAACTCCTTTGGAACGGTCGGCCTGAGGACTGACCACCACGTAGGTAACGAACTGGTCGCTGTCCCGGACGAATTCAAAGTAATCGCCCAAGGCCTTGGCCCGCTTTTCGCCGTGGGCTTGAAACAGGTCAAGGCGCATCATCATGCCGCACAGAGAGGAGGCCACATGGTCGGGAGACCGGCCTAAAAACCCATTGGTCTGTTCCGCCCAGGCCTCCATCGCCCGGCGGCGCTGCACCAGCTCATCGTAGGACTCGGGCAACTGCCAACAGCGGTTGACCCGCGCTCCGGTGGGTGACTCGAATGTCATCAACTCCTGGTTCTCAGGGGCCGCCTGGAAGTCGTAGAGCGCCGCAGTCGTTCTGATGGCGTTGCGGTAGGCAGGATGGTCTACAACATCGCCAATCAGTTTTCCTTCAAGGTAAACGCTGCGGCCGTCCCGCAGGCTGTCCAGGTGGTCTTGTCCTGTTTTGGTCATGGAAACTATGTCCTAACATGGGGCTGTCTATTGAGGCCGCCATGATAGCACAGCGCCCCTTCGTGAGATCGGAGACGGCAACCGGCGCTGACCTGTTGAACACCGTTGGTTGACTGGCAGGCGGCAAAAGATATAATCGGGCAACTGGCCAAAGGAGCGAAAATCCCCAGATGAAGCTCGGCTACTTCACTTTGACCGACAACCCACCGGCTTACGGCGCCAGCCGTAAAGACCCCAGCCGGTTGCTGAAAGAGGTTTTGGCCCAGTGCATCCATGCCGAGAAGATCGGGTTGAACTCCGTGTGGGTGCCCGAACACCACTTTGGCTTGTTCGGAGTCCTGCCGTCGGCGCCGGTCTTCCTGGCCTACGTGGCGGCGCGCACCGAACGGGTGAAGTTGGGTCCGGCAACCGTTTTGCTGCCGGTCCAACACCCGCTGCGGGTGGCTGAAGAGTTCGCCCTATTGGACCTGCTCAGCAACGGACGGGCCCAACTTTCAGTGGGGCGGGGCTATGACGCCCGGGAGTACACCGCGTTCGGCGCCGACTTTGCCCAGAGCCAGGAGATCTTCTTTGAAGGCCTCGACGTGATCAAGAAAGCCTGGAGCCAAGAAACCGTCTCCCACCACGGCGTCCATTACGATTTTCCGGAGATCACGGTCTTGCCGCGCCCGGTCCAACAACCGCACCCACCCATCTACGTGGCTTGTTTCAGCGAGCCCACACTGCGCCACGCCGCCCGGGCCGGATTCGACATCATCTTCGCGCCCTTTGCCGCCGCCATGATGTTCGGCAGTCTGCAGAACGCCGTGCAGGAGTTCAAGAAAGAATCGGAAGCCGCCGGCCATGAGGGACGCAAGGCCATGTGCTCCTATTTTGTGAACGTAACCTACGACGGCCGGCAGACTTTGGAAACCAAAGAAAGGCTGCTGCATTATTTCAAAGGCATCCTGCCGGCCTTTCCCGCGGACCGGGCCGCCGCACCGGCCCACATCCGCTACTTCGTGGACATCGTGGAGCGGATGCAGGCTATGACAACCGAAGACCTGGGCGAGCGCAGCATCATCACCGGAAACCCCGAAGATTGCCTCAAAGTGCTGCGGGATTGCGAGTCGGCGGGGATCGAGGAAGTTATCCTATACTTCGGGTTCGGCGGTTGGGGCCACACCGAGACTATGAAGTCCATGGATCGGGTGGCCCAAGAGCTATCGCCGCATTTCGGTTAACCGGGTATCTATCTGTAACCGGCATGTCACTGGCACGTCGCGAAACAGCGCCAAGGCGGGTCCAGGCCAGTCGCCGGCCATGCTATTCCAGTCGAGTAAGTAAGGAGTCGGTCCCATGCGGGTTATATCCTGGAACGTAAACGGTCTCAGGGCAGTCCATAAGAAGGGATTCCTCGATTGGTTCAACGATGAAGACCCCGACATCCTGTGTCTTCAGGAGACCAAGGCCCACGAAGAGCAACTTCCGGAGGAGGTCAGGTCCGTTGCGGGTTACACCTCCTTCTTTTCCACTCCGGAGAAGAAGGGCTACAGCGGCGTGGGCCTCTACAGCAAGAAACCGCCCCAGAGCGTTCAGTACGGTTTCGGGGACCGGTTCGACAGCGAAGGGCGCACCATCATCGCCGACTTCGAAGAGTTCGTCCTCTTCAACATCTATTTTCCCAATGGCAAGCGGTCCGCCGAGCGTCTCCAATACAAGATGGACTTCTACGACGCTTTCTTGGAATGCGCCGAGAAGACCAAGCAAAGCGGCAAGCACGTGGTGGTCTGCGGCGACGTGAACACCGCCCACAAAGAGATAGACCTGGCACGGCCCAAAGAGAACGTCAAAGTATCGGGCTTTCTTCCCGAAGAACGGGCGTGGATGGACGAATTTCTCGCCCGCGGCTACAAGGATACCCTCAGGATATTCAACCAGGAGCCGGACAACTATTCCTATTGGGACCAGATGACACGGGCCCGGGACCGCAATGTGGGTTGGCGCATAGATTATTTCTTCGTGGACGAGGACTTTGCCCAACGCCTGACCGGGGCGTTCATCCTATCGGAGGTCATGGGGTCAGATCACTGCCCGGTAGGCATCGAGATCGCCTAGCCCGTCCCAAAGGGCGCCCCGTGACCAGGTGCTATACTAGGCACCGTTCCGCCCAATGCGTCCACACGGAAGCATAGCTGGGCGTAGTTTCCCCGTCCGGAATCACGGGGCCAGTCGAGGTCTCGGACCAAAAAGGAAGTCGGCCAGATGTTGGTAAACGTCAAGGTTCAGCAGGCAGCCCAAACCCTCGCACAACAATACAGGTCCCACCAATTGTATTTGCTGGATGACCGGCTGATGCCCAGCGATCTGGAAGAGGCGTACCTGATTCAACGGGAATTTCAGACCCACATCTCTGAAGAACAGGGGTCCATCGCCGGTTACAAATTGGCCTACACAACCGCTGCTTCACAGGAGGCCAACGGAGTCAGCGAACCGTGCCTGGGCATTTTGCTGGAGGGTAATATCCACCATTCTCCCAGCACACTGACCGCCGACGATTTTATGCAACTGGGCCTGGAATGCGAAGTGGCGGTCCGCCTCGGCTCCGACCTGCCTGCATCTGGAGCGCCCTATGACCGGGGAAAAGTTTCAGAGGCGGTGGAGTCCTTAACGGCCGCCTTTGAGATAATCGATTTTCGACGCACTCCGGACCAGGACCCCAAGGTCCAGTTCATGACCGGCGTGGCCGCCAATATCTTCAATGCCGGGGTTATCATGGGAGACCCGGTACCCAGTTGGCGGGACCTGGACCTGGGGGCAGCCTACGGGTCCATGACCATCAACGGCGAGGTGGTGGGAGAGGGCCACGGTTCGGATGTGATGGGCCACCCACTGGAACCCCTGGCATGGTTGGCCAATAAACTGGCGGAACAGGGCTTTGGATTGTTAGCGGGCATGGTGATAATCACGGGTAGTATCGTGTCTCCCAAATTCGTGAAACCCGGAGACACGGCCTCCATAATGATTGAAGGTCTCGGCGGTGCGGAACTTGACGTCATATAGATCGAGCCCGACGCAGAATTCCCACAAATACGAGGTCTGGGCGGCGGGAAACTTAACGGCGTATTGCTTAAACTCGGCTGCAAAATCTCGAGAGACCGGATACAGAGGACGTAACTGAATGGTGGTAGCCGCGGAAAGCGCTCAGATGGACCCCAAGGGACTCAGCCGTGTGGAAGAATTATTCAATCAGCAGATCGAAACTGGAGTCCACCCGGGCGCGGCGCTGACGGTCTACCGGCACGGGATGCCGGTCATTGACCTGTACGGCGGCCTGGCTGACCAGGAGACGGGCAGACCGGTAGCTGAAGACACATTGTTTGTCCTTTACTCCTCCACCAAAGCGGTGACCGCCGCCTGTCTCCACATCCTTTGGGAGCGGGGCAAATTGAGCTGGGACGACACGGTCGCCTCCCACTGGCCCGCATTCGCCCAGAACGGCAAGGAAGAGGTCACTATCCGGCACGTGCTGACCCACGAATCCGGGTTCCCCGACACCCCTAGCCACATGACCTGGGACCGGTGGCACGACTGGGAAGCGGCGGTGGAAGCCATGGAACAGATAGCCCTGGACTACAAACCGGGCCGGGTGATCGCCTATCATCCACGGAACTTCGGTTGGGTGATCGGTGAATTGGTCCGCATAATCGACGGTCGGCCCATCGACCAATTTGTCCGGGAAGAAATAACCGGCCCTCAAAAGATCGAAGAATTCCACCTGGGCATCGACCCCTCCATGGAGGAACGGGTGGCCAAATTGCACGCCATGGAGGACTGTGACCGGACCAGCCAGGTAACGATCTACAACCGGCCGGAAGTCCATACCGCCGTCCTCCCCGCCGGCGGCGGGATCGCCACGGCCAGGGGGCTGGCCCGGTTCTATGCCATGATGGCGGGGGGTGGGACATTGGACGGTGTGACCACAATGGAACCGGAGACGGTGGCGGAAGTAACCAAACAACAGTCGGAAGGCCTAGACCACAGCCTGGACCGGAACGTGAAACGCTCGTTGGGTTTATCTCTGGGAGACCCTCGGTCCGCAGCCCCTGGCATGGAGGATATCCGCACCTTCGGACACGCTGGTTCGGGCACCTCCATCGGTTGGGCCAACCTGGATTCGGGACTGGCCTTTGCTTACATAACCAACGGCTTCCGCGCCGAGGCCACCAACACACCCAGGCTGGCGGCCATGTCTCAAGCGGTCCAGGACGCCGCCCTGTGACAGGCGTTTTGACGCCTAGGAGACAGCTACATGGCAAGCCCTAAACAGACCTTCGAGCTCGAATTAGGCACGGACCAGATCGCCTTCATCCGCTCCATGAAAGATAAATACGATATCGTCGACGAGGGCAAAACGTTACGGGCGGTCATCGATTATCTGATCGTCACCAAGAACGTTCATGACGATGTATTTGGGAAGCGCCGCTGTTTCAGGTGCGATTGACCTCTAGGCCATCTGTTTGACCGCTTCCAGGGCCAGCTTGTAGCCATAGACCCCGAATCCGTACACAGCGCCCTTGCAGACGGGCAGCACCTGTGAGACAGTTCCGCGGGCCGTGGGGTTGGATGCATGCACCTCGATGACTGGGTACTTCACCTGAGATATGGCGCCCCGGATGGGCCCGGTGGTGGTGGTGTAGCCGGCCGGATTGATCAGCGCGGCTTCAAAATCGCGGTCGTGGGCATCGTATAAGGCATTCACCACTTCGCCTTCGATGTTGGAATGGAAAATTTCAATGTCCATGCCCAAACCCTCAGCGAAACCAAGGATCTGCTCGTTGATCTCTTCCAAGGTCATGGGTCCGAACGTCTCGACCTGGACCTTGCCCCTCATGTTCATGCCCGCGCCTTGGATCACCAACACCTTACCCATGTTTCACTCTCCTGGTTTGAAAGATCGCCTGGACCGATTTTCGACCCGGTCAACACCAAACGCTACTTGACTTCAGGCATGTCCGGGGCGTCGCCCGCCGGTTCAGTCGGGACCTCGTTGATGTAGCCGGCCTGCAGAATATCTAGCTGTACCATCAGCAGCTTGTTCCAGGCCACCGAAGCCCGCTGGGCCTCATGCGGGTCGTCGATATCTTGTTGAAATATCTGGGCCAGGGCCGTCTGTATGAATGAGATGGAGCCGACCATGAACCTGCTGGGGATGGACCCCAGGTGCGCCCGGTGGGACGGAGGATGGCTGTGGACGATCCCCGTGGCCAGCAGCCGGATGGGATAGTCTTCGTCGATCTTGAAATCGATGGAACCCGTCAGCCAGCGCAGCAGACTGTGCTTTCGGCGCTCCAGTTTTTCTTCGTCGACCTCTCCTCCCTCTTCCAGAAAGAACCGGCGGGTCTCCGGAAACTTCAAGAAATGGTCGTAGACCTCGGCGGTCAACTCCTCTCCCCTGGCCAACACCAGATCGCGGGTGGACTGGATGATCTCCAGCTCGTCCTGGCCCAGGCCCACAAACCCGGCAACCTCTTTCATCCGGGCCGGCCAATCAACGATTCGCGGCATGTCTACTCCGAGTTTAATTCTGGGTTTAATTCTGGGTTTCTTCTGGTTTCCCGCGGGCGATCTTGGATAGCCGGGCGCTGCGGATGCCCAGCCCACCAGAATATAACGGTTCCCTTGCAAGCGGGCAAGGGAAGCTATGGGAGCTGGGCATCTCCGTCGATGGGCTGCGGGGCTGTTTCCGGGCCAAGGCCCGGCTCCGGCGTTATTTCCGGCTCTGCCTGGGTCAGGGGCTTCCAAAGAAGGGGTGACAAGGCAACTGCGGGCACGAGAAGCAACATTCCGGCCAAGGCGTTCAGTGATATGGCCAATTGGATCGAGACCGCCGAGGCCACCGCGCCTATCTCAACGGCTCCCAAAGGCGTTCCAACGCCGATGCAGACACTGAGCAGGCCCATCATCCGGCCTCGCATGTCGTGGGGCGTGGCAAGCATGGTGATGGCGCTCTGCATGGTGGAGAAACCCGACTGAGCGACCCCGCTGACGGTCAGCAAACCAAAGGTCAGCGCGTACCACGGCGACCATACAAAGATGACGCCGATCAATAGAACCCCACCGCAACCCAGCACGAATATCCGGCCGTGGTAGCGCAGGTCGCGGGTTATGGCCATGATCCCCGCCCCCGCCAGTTGCCCGAACCCGTCGGCGGCGACTAGGAGGCCTACCAGAGTGACGCCGACTCCCAATTGGTCGCGGCCGATGGCGGGTATGAACTGTTGGACGGGAAAAGCCAAGGCGTTCATCACGATTGTGATATAGAACAACCCCACCAACACGGGGCTTCCCCAGGCGTAACGCACCGCAACCCGCAAACTGCGCAGGACCGGCTCGATGTGGGCCGGACCCTGGTAACTGGGTATTCGCAGTCTGGTCATTAAGCCCAGATTGGAGACGTGGACCACCAGCAAGAAGACATAGGCGCCCATGAACCCGGCGGTATCCAGCAGTATCCCGCCCACTATGGGCCCGGTCATCTTGCCGATATTGTTGCTGATCACGTCCAGGGAAAGGGCGTTAACCAATCGGCCCTGTCCGACGATGTCGAAGATGGCGGTCCGGCGGGATGGGTCCTCGATGGCTTTGGTCAGTCCCTGGACGAACACCGCCCCAAACACGTGCCATGGCTTGATCAGATCGAAGTCGTAGGCGATCACCGCCAACAGGGCGGCTGTCGTCAGGACGTTTAAGGCCTGGCCTGCAATCAGTATCCTGCCCCTGGGAAAACGGTCGGCGATGTAACCGGTGAACATGGAGACCATGGGCCGGGAAAGGTTGTTGAAGGCCAGGACCAGGCCCAGTTGGAAGTATGAGTCGGTCAACTGGAGGACCAGCCAACTTAAGACCAGCAGCTCCATGCGGCGGCCGACCTCGCCCAGGCTTCCGACGTACCAGATAACGCGAAAGTCGGCGTTCTGCAACACCGACCCCAACGTTCCTCTAGCTCCAGAAAATGACTTCATTCCGCCAGGATGCCCCCGAGATCAGACTCATGCCCCAGGACGTCTTGAATGGCTGCCCGGACCACATCCACCATGAAAGATGTGGCGGCGCCGGGAAGCGGGATAACCTGGTCATTCTACTCCCTGGTCTAAGCGGCGGGCCGCAGGACTGCGACAATACGTTCATTGACACCCGGCTGCGGCCCTGCGTATGGTGGACGCACCCCCTGACAGAGGTTCCGACTTGGCAAAATTAAGCAGCACCGAGCGTGTCACCCGCTGGGATTTCGCCCCCGGTTCCCTGCCGCTTCCCCTGATCATCGCCCACCGCGGCGACGTCACCAACGCCCCTGAGAACACCCTCCCGGCCTTCAGCAAGGCCCTTGACCTGGGCGCCGACGGCATAGAATTAGACGTCCGCCTCACCAAGGACGAAAGATTGGTGGTGTTCCACGACCGTCGCCTGGACCGCACCTCCAGCGGCAGCGGGCCGGTGAACCACCACACCCAAGACGAAGTCCGCGCCCTGGACGCCGGGTACTGGTTCGGTCCTGAGTTTAAAGGGGAGCGGCCACCGACTTTGGATGAGGTGTTCGATTCTCTTCCGCCGGACTTTCTGATCAACGTGGAGATGAAGGTCATCATGAAAGGAATGATGCTCATCGCCCACAAAGTCGCGGAGGTGGTGCGGCGTCATGCCCGTTGGGACAGCACCCTCGTCGCCAGCTTCAACCCCATAGCGCTGTGGGAGCTCCGAAAGATCGAACCGAAGATCGTTCGCGGATATATCTGGTCCCGCCATCACCCGTTCCCCATCCGGTCACGCTGCTTCAGCCCCTTGGTTCAGGCCGATTGGTACGACCCGGCCCATGACTCATACAACCCCATATTGCACCGCAAGTTCCAGTCCCGAGGCGCCAGGGTCCTGGCCTGGGACTTGGATTTTGACCGGGACATGGAGCAGATGGCGGCCGCCCGCTTGGATGCCATCGTCACCGACTCCCTTCAAGAGATGCTGGACCGCAAGCGGGAACTGGCGGAGCGGCTGAATTAGGCCGGACCCAAGCCCGGGCGCCGTGAACCCTTTCCGGCTTGGCCGCATCGGATATCAACGCGCTCCGGATGAAATCGCCTGTCCAAACGTTGGGGCTCATGTTAAAATAAGATAGAGATATTGTGCGCAACGGGCGTACAGAGCCTGGACAAAGCTGTTGTTGGGCGGTGGAGCCACGAAGCATTTGATCGAATCAGACGGGCGGGCAAAGGGTGTCAGGCTCACCGGCGAAGGGGGCGGACCATGACCGCCGTCGATGACGTTAAAAGCCGATTGGATATCGTCGAGGTTATCTCGCAGCGGGTGCCCCTGCAACGGTCCGGCAAGAGCTACAAAGCCAACTGCCCTTTCCATCAGGAAAAGACGCCTTCTTTTCACGTATTCCCCGATCGCCAGTCATGGCGTTGCTTTGGGGCCTGTGCAACCGGCGGCGACGTTCTGTCGTTCGTGATGCGCGCGGAGAGTTTGGAATTCGGCGAGGCGCTGCGTCAATTAGCCCAGCAGACTGGAGTTACTCTTCCTCGGCAGGGACAGAGCCCCCAGAACGAAGCGGCCCACAAGATAAACGAAGACACCCGGGCCTTCTTCCAGCGCACGCTGGCATCGGCCCAGGGAGCATCCGCCAGGGAATACCTGGCGCAACGCGGACTGGATAAACAGGCCATCGAGACCTTTGCGGTGGGACTCAGCCCCTCCGACGGAGAGTCGCTCAAGAACCATCTGGTCCGGGAAGGTTACTCCCCGGAAGAACTTGCCAGCGCGGGAGTGGTGCGCACCGGAGATGACGGGGTTGCCCACGACCTCTTCCGGGGCCGTCTGATGTTCCCCATCCGCGACTCCCACGGTAACCTGGTGGGATTCGGGGCCAGGTCTCTGGACGGTTCGGAGCCCAAGTACCTGAACTCGCCCCAGGGGCCGATGTTCGACAAGAGCCGGCTCCTGTACGCCATGGACCGGGCCCGGACCGACGTCAGAAGAGAGGGCGCAGTGATCGTAGAAGGCTACATGGACGCCATCGCCGCCCATCAGGCCGGGTTCAAGAACGTCGTGGCCCAGATGGGAACGGCGCTGACCGAGTTCCAGGTCGATGAGATCAGACGCCTAACCAGCAAGATGACCATGGCGCTGGACCAAGATGCCGCCGGACAGGCAGCCACTCTGCGCAGCCTGGACGTGGTCCAGCAGAATTTCCGGGTCAAGGTGACGAAACAACATCCAGATGGCCCGTCTCAAGCAGCAGACGAAGATCTGAGGATCATTGTGATGCCTCCGGGGCAAGACCCGGATGAAGTCATCCACCGATCACCAAGCGACTGGACGAAATTGGTAGGCTCCGCGATCCAGGCATATCGATTCCAGATTAAAGGGCATGTTGAACAAGGCGATACAACCACTCCCGAAGGTAAGGCCAAAATTGTCGCTGAGTGCGCCCAAACCATTCTCGGTCTCGGCGAGGGCATCCGGCAGGCGAGTGCCATTGAATACCTGGCAGAAAACATAAGCACCCCCATCGACACGGTGAAGGCCGCTCTGAGCCGCCCATCGGTTAACCGGCGCGCCCGGCGGACGGAGCAGCAGCGTCCTGCGGCCGCGGCAGCGTCGCCATTCGCCAAATTGGACCATGACCCGATGGAGGAACACTGCCTGCAGTTGCTTTTCGGTTTTCCAGAACTGCGGGAGATGGCTGGTGGATTACGCGCCGAATTCTTCCAGCGGCATGAAAACAGGGAAATCTTCACCCGATGGCTGGACGCAGGGCCCGGCTTGGATAAAGATGAAATATTGGCGGCAGTTCGACGGGACGGCGATGATGAGGTCACCGGACAACTTAACTTGTTGTCGGAAAAGCCGTTGATCCCATTGGACACAAATAGCCGTGCCGCCTCATTACTGGAAGTCGCGTCCCGCCTGGAAGAGCGCAATCTAAGAAACCTAAAATCCGAAGAAGTGATACGTTTCGCCGAATCACCTCCCGACCTTGAGGACGGTGAGCATGACGATATCCTGCGATTGAATCAACAGATCAAGAAAAATGAAGGCCTCCGGAGAGGCCAGGTCCAAGAAATCTCCGGCTGAGGAGGCGTTATGGCCAAGAGAAGAGACAGTTCAAGCGAGTTGACCCCGGAGGACTTCCTAGAATCCCGGCAGGAAGACTCGGATTCTCCCAATCCCGTACTGGACATAATCCGAAACGTTGACGCGGCCCGGGACGAAGATGGCGCGGACGGAGAAGGCATGTCCGGCGCCAGGCCGGCTACGATCACCGAAACCTCCAGTGAGGCGCCATGGGACAGCACCCAAACGGCCGAGAAAGACGGCGATTCCACGGGGACCGCCACCGCCGACGGCGCCAC
>JACZYV010000006.1:0-42784 GCA_022570905.1 Chloroflexota bacterium | reverse complement strand
CGCACTTTGAATCACAACGATGGTGCTTTGGTCCGCGCTTTGATGTATCTCCTGGCTATTGTTGCTCTGGCCAATCTCAACCGGGTGATTGGGTAACTCCAGTAACAGAATCCCCTTCGATTCCAAATGGTCGTAACACCGGTGCAGGCATCGTTTGATCTCTTGTTCGTTGGCAACAAAAACGAGGACCGAACTCAGGGCGAGAATGGCGTCATATCGCCCGTTGATGGTGTAGTCTCGCATGTCACCTTTATGGACCTTGAGTCCAGGAGCTTTCTGGGCAACAACGTCGATCATCACCTGGCTGATCTCCAGTCCCTCAATATTGAAGCCAGCCTCATGCAATGGTATGGCGAAGAGACCTGTTCCGATCCCTAATTCCAGAATCGAATCTTTGGCATGTTTTTTCAGGAGATCTTTGACAAAAGGCACTCTCTCTTTCGTGTCAGGGTATACAAGGTCATAGGCATCACCGATCGCGTCATAGCTCGTCATATCTTTTACTCTACTTTAGAAGTGTCCGCCATTTCATACGCAGTGTGGATGATTCGATTTCGTGGGCCAGCCGGCCTCGTTACAGGGAAGAACCGAATCGAACATCGTTTTGTACCGTTTATCTATCCTCTACAGGCGCGCTCAACCAATGGTATTCACCGGCGGATTTCTATTCCGTTAGCGCGCGGCAGCTTGAATAACTTTGCGATGCTACTGAAACACCGGGGGCAACGGAATCATCTGGCTGAAGCGCCGCGATGTTCAGGAGATTCACGGCCCCTAATCGCGCCAGTTTCCCCGCAGCGGCCATGCCGCCTTTGGCTGGGGTATTTCCCCTATAACTCAGAGGAGAAATACCTCCTCAACCGATCAATCCCTTCATCGTACCGTTCATTGCAAAAAGCCAGCCGGAGGTCCTGGGGTATGCCAAAATCGGTCCCCGGCACCACTGCTACATGCGCTTTTTTCAGGATGTCGTGAGCTAGCTCTTTGGACGAGGCGAACTCGCGGGCTTGGTTCCAGTCGGCGCAACGCAGCACGGCATAAAATCCACCTTCGGCCGCGATGGGCTCGCACCCCGTATTCAGTAATTGTTGGGTCGTGTACTCCGCCCGGCCCTTGTAAGTCTCCGCCAACTCCGCCGGACTCTCATCATCATCAAGGGCGGCGATCATGCCGTACTGATAGCACGGGTCGGTGCACAATAGCGTGTGTTGCTGCATGACTCTCAAGTTGGCCTGGAGTTCCAGTGGCAGGATCGCAAAGCCAACCCTCTTGGTGTACATGCGGAAGCCCTTGGAAAAACTGTTGGTCACGATGGTGACATCGTTGTATTCGGGGAGCAGGTCCAACGGGGACCGGAAATCTTCGTAGAAAAGGCAATTATTGTAAATTTCGTCGTTGAGAACATAGGCTTGGCGGTCGACGATGTTATAGATCTCGCGCAGTTCATCTGGGTTCACGATGTTGCCAAGGGGATTGCCCGGCGAATTTACCACAACCAGCGATGTCCGCTCCGGCGAGAAGTTTTCCCGGAAAGAATCCATGTCTACCCGCATGGACACCGGGTCGATGTCGTAGAACTTGATAGTGGCATTGGCCAAGGTGGCGCAGTACACGTACAGCGCGTAGTAGGGGCGGGGTAAGAGTATCTCTCGTCCCTGGCCGGATACCAACTGAAAGATGTTACGAAATATGGGTGAAGTCCCGGTGCTGACAATGATGTTGTCTTTGGAGACATCCGCCCGGTACTTGGTGTTGTAGTGGGTTGCGATCGCCTCGCGGAGTTCCGGTAATCCCTCGGGATAAACTCGACGGACAAAATCGGGGTCGCTTAATACTTTGAAGATGCGGTCTAATACCGCTTGAGGGGTTGGAAGCTCAGGAACACCGATGGTGAGTTTTAATACGTCTTTCCCTTCGTCCAAGAGTTTGTCGGCATGCTCGTCTAGAACGAACATCTGGAACTCCAAGTCTTCAGGCATAAAATTGTTAATGGGCTTTGGCATGAATCTCCTAGACCGGCTGAACTGCAATTCCGAAGATCAACCTAATCCCCGTGGGCACAAGTCCATTAGGATAACTCATGATGATGAAAAATGCGAGAGTCCCTCTCCACAGCCTCAGAAAAGTTCCGGCGCCCCGCCAAGCCGCGCGTAGTATACTCCAGTCTGATTTAGGCGCGGTCAGGCGCGGTCTGATTTGGAGAGGTCCGATGCGGGAAAATACCCTAAAACAGAAATTGAACGACGGGAAGGCGGTTTTCGGCACCATGATCACCTTTCCCTCAGCCACGCTGGTTGAGATGCTGGGGTGCCTGGGCTACGACTGGATATTGATCGATAACGAGCACGGTTCCATAACGGTGGACAATTCGGAAGATATGATTCGGGCGGCTGAACTAACGGGCATGGCGCCCATCGTGCGCCCCATCGGCAACGAGTTGGAGTTCATCTGCCCCTTCCTTGACCGCGGCGCCTGGGGAGTCCAGGTGCCCCACGTCAACACAGCCGAAGAGGCACAAAACGCCGTCGAGGCCGTCAAGTATTATCCGCTGGGCACCCGGGGCATATTCAGCCGCGGCCGCCCTGCCGGGTTCGGTTTCTCCGGCTCCACTGCGGATTACGCGGAAGAAGCCAACCGGAACACACTGGTCTGCCTGATGTTGGAGGAAGTTGAAGCCATCGAAAATCTGGAATCCATGGTCCAAGTGGAGGGGGTGGACGTGTTCTTCATCGGTTCAGGCGACCTGTCCCAGTCCATGGGCTACGTGGGCCAGCAGACCCACCCTGAGGTCCAAGAGGTCATGGAGCGGGGAGTGGAGATCATCCGCAAGGCCGGCCGCGTCGCCGGGGTGAGCTGCCCCGAAAACCTGGTCCCAAAATTCCTGGACCTGGGTGTCCAATACTTCCACGGCACGGTCCAGACTTTGATCCAGACCTCCAGCAACGCCTATCTGGACACCATGCGCAAAGCGGCCGGAAAGGCCGGTCTGTAAGGCCCTCGCTACCAAGGGGGAGTACAGGCGGAAAAATTCTGGCGAATCCAAGTTGACACAAGGTCCCGTACACAGCAAAATGGGCCGCAATAGTAAGTATCATTGCGACCGCTGGAAGAACGGACGCCAGTCACGCAACCGGCTGCGACCGGCCGTTGTTCTGGACGCATATAGTTCTGGAGTTTATGCCATGGCCACCGTGAACCAAGAAAGCATCGATCTGATGGCCCATCTCATGCGGCGCGCCGGGTTCGGCGCCGACCGGGACGAGTTGGAACGGCGGGCCGCCAAGGGGTATGAAGCCACGGTTGAAGAGCTGCTCAATACCGATGGAGAGCAGGGAGAACGGGCGGACCGGGAATATTTTCTCCGGTATCATCCGGGCTTCCGGCGCCCTATCACCTCTCCGGGCATGGGGGGCTCGGCCTGGCTCTACGACATGATACACACCGGGCTCCCCCTGGAAGAAAAGATGGTCCTGTTCTGGCATCAGATATTCGCCACCGGCCAGTCCAAGGTGGACCATTGGCACGAGTTGATCGCCCAGGTGGATATGTTCCGTGAAAAAGGGATGGGCAGCTACCAGGACATGCTGGTGGCGCTGGCCCAGAATCCGGCCATGATCTACTGGCTGGATAACTGCGACAACCACGGGTCCGGCGTAAACGAGAACTGGGGCCGCGAACTACTGGAACTATTCAGCATGGGCGTGGGCAACTACAGCGAAGAAGACGTTTTTGAGTGCTCCAGGGCCTTCACGGGCTGGACCATCGCCACCGTGCCTCCCCGGAATTACTACAGCCGGTTCGACTGGGAGTTCGAATACCAAGAAGAAGACCACGACGACGGTGAAAAGACCTTTTTAGGCGAGACCGGAAGGTTCAATGGCGAGGATATCATCGACATTATCTGCCGGCAGCCGGCCACGGCCGAGTTCATCGCCCGGCACCTTTATAATTTCTTCGTGGCCGATGAGCCTCAGGTCCCCGCCTGGTCCGTGACCCCTCCCAAGGACCCCCAGGCCATTGATGCCTTGGCCAAGGCGTTCACCGAGTCCAACTACGACATCCGGTCGGTACTGCGGGTGCTGTTCCTTTCCGACTTCTTCAAGAACGCCCGCTACACCAAGATAAAGAGTCCCGCCGAGGTGGTGGTGGGCACCCTGCGCCTGGTTGGTCAGGACAAGCTGCCCGGGCCTGGTATCGGAGACCTTTCCAAACAGGCCGGCTACATGGGCCAAGAATTGCTCAATCCGCCCAGCGTTGAGGGTTGGCATACCGGGGTAGAGTGGATAAATAGCGGCTCCCTCATGAAGCGCATCAACTTTGTGGCCGGCATGTTGGGCGATACCAGCAGGCCCGGAGTCCGGCGCATAGTGGACCGGCTGCAAGCCCAGGGCAACCTGGGGCCCGAGGAACTGGTGGACCGTTGCCTGGATCTGGTCGGGCCGGTGAAAGCGGGCGCGGCGACCCACCAACAATTGGTGGAACACGCCGCCCAACTGGGCAATCTGAATTGGGACACCGAGGAAGACGCCGCGGCCTCAACGGAGCGGGTGGGCGAATTGCTCCAACTGATCGCATCGACCAAGGAATATCAGTACGGCTGAGTTTGGCCGTAAAAACAACACCGGTACAACTATTTTCGTCCATCAAAATACAATCAGTACCGCTTAATTTGGCCTCAAGGAGCAAGCAATGGCTACCATCAAGAAAGACCCGGTGCTGGTGGTTCTTCAGCTTTCCGGCGGCAACGACTACCTGAACACGGTCATCCCCTACACCGATCCTCTATACCGGGATAGCCGGCCGGCCGTGGCGATTCCGGAGGACCGGGTTTTGGACATTGACGGGAACGTCGGTTTCAATCCAGCCATGGGGCCGATCAAGGACCTTTACGACCAGGGAAAGGTGGCCATCATACACGGCATTGGCTACCCAAACTCGCCCCGCTCCCACTTCCGCTCCATGGACATCTGGCACACCTGTGAGCCCGAGACCCTGGGCACCGAGGGCTGGCTGGGACTGGCCACCAGAGACCTGGACCCGGGAAAAGAAAACATCGTCACCACCGTCAGTTTCGGCCCAAGCCTGTTCCGGGCCTTGGTTTTACCCGGAGTCCCGGTGGCCTGCGTGGACAACCTGGAAACCTACGGCCTGCTGACCGGTATCTCCGGAGAGAAGCAGAGGGAACAGATACTGGACCGCTTCTCCCGCATGTACGCCCCCGAACTGGGCGCCGATGTAGTGACCGAATACCTTGGTCAGACTGGGCTTGAGGCCATGAAGGGGGCCGACATCCTAAAGGCCGCCCCTGAGCTCTACTCCTCCAACATCGAATATGCCGAAACGACCATCTCCCAGAAGCTGAGGGGAATCGCTCAGGTGCACCTGGCTGGGCTGGGCACCCGGATCTTCTACTGCGACCACGGCAGCTTCGACAGCCACGCCAACCAGACGGGCATGCACGCCACGCTGTGGAGTGACGTCTCCCAGGCGATAGACGATTTCTTCGCCGATCTCCGGGACCATGACGCCGCGGACAACGTGATCATGCTGCTGTTCTCCGAATTCGGCCGGCGGGTCCGTGACAACGGCTCAGGCACTGACCACGGGGCTGCCGGAGCCGCGTTCGTGATCGGCGACGCCATCAAGGGCGGGCAGTTCGGCGAATACCCCTCCAGGAAAGCCGAAGACCTCCAACAGGGTGACCTGGTGCCCAATCTGGACTTCCGGGGTCTGTACACCACCGTTTTGGAAGACTGGCTCGGCCTGGACGCCAAGCCCATCGTCAAAGGCAACTTCGAGGCCCCCCGGTTTCTTTAACCCGGACTCTACATCGGATCCCGCCCCCATCTCCGACTACGTCGAGCGCCGATTCGATCGAGCGTCCTCCCCGATATATCGGGGGACCTAAACTTCCCCCGGCGCGGGGGAGGGGACAGTTCTCTCCCCTTCGAGGGGGAGAGCTAGAGTGGGGGTGAAATTCCATTCGTCAGTCTTGCACAACAGACAAGGATAAAAGATGCAAACACAGATAGCAGCAGGCCGGGTGTTCGATTTCAGCCACGCCGTTGGCCGGTCCGCAGCCTCGGGAACGGGATTCAGGGTTCCAGTGGCCGTGGCTACGGGAACCGGGGACGGGGCCGGCGTCGCTTATGTGGTGAACCGTGGCTACGAGATGGTCCCCAACGTGGGCTGGAACCGGACAGCGTTGGGCGTCCGCATCACCAAGCTTGTCTTGGGCGGGGTGTCGGGAGAAGAGGAGATCGTAACCGAATTCAGCAAGTATGGAGACGCGCCTGGCCAGGTGATATGGCCGGCCGGAGTGGCCGTGGACAGCCAGGGAAGGGTCTACGTTACCGACGAATGGCTGAACAGGATCTCCGTCTTCGATGGCGACGGAAATTTCTTGAAGTGCTGGGGAGATTCCGGTAATGGTGATGGTGAGTTAGACGGCCCTTCTGGCATCGTTATCGACTCCCAAGACGACCTGTACATCTCGGACACCCGCAACCACCGAGTCCAGAAATTCACCAAGGACGGGACTTCCTTGGCCGCATGGGGCGGGTACGGCAGTGGCGAAGGCCAACTCGATTCCCCATGGGGCATCGCTCTGGATTCCGATGGGTACCTCTACGTGGCCGACCACATGAATCACAGGGTGCAGAAATTCACTCCGGCAGGCGAATTCACAGCTTCCTTCGGCAGCCCTGGCACGGGCCGAGGCGAGTTGGGCCGCCCGTCCGGTGTGGCTGTGGACTCCGACGGCGATGTTTATGTGTGCGATTGGTCCAACGACCGCGTCCAGGTGTTCGGGTCAGACGGGCGGTTCGTCGCCACCCTGCAGGGAGACGCCTACGAACTTTCCCACTGGGCCAAGATGACGGTCGCGGCCAATCCCGACGCAGTAAGACGCCGCCGGGAGGTCAAAAACCCCCAAGTCGAATGGCGGTTCTCTCTACCATCCGACTTGGTCTTCGATACGGCCCATCAACGCCTGGTCGTCGTAGACACTCAACGCATGCGGTTACAGATCTACAACAAGCTGAAGGATTACACGGTGCCCTCTCGCACGATTTAGAACTTTCCATCAGACCGTTCCATGCCCTGGATCCAAGGGAGAAAGGAGTCCTCCGATGGCCAGCGTGTTTCTTGGGATCAACGACCGGACCTTCACCTACGAGTCCACGGCAGCCCGCGCCGAGCATATGGGGGCCGGTGTGCGCTATCCCATCGACTTCGCGCTGACGCAGGAAGATGTCGCCTACATCTTGAACCGGGGCCGCGAGGACCGGCCGGACGGTACCCGTCTAACCGTGATCAGACTGGGCGAAGCAGGCGAGGAATATATCTCCACCTTCGGGTCTCACGGCGAAGGCGCGGGCCAATTCATCTGGCCGGTCGGTATCGCCCTGGATAAAGACACCAACGTCTACGTCACCGACGAATGGCTGAACCGGATCACCAAGTACAGCAAGGACGGGGAGTACATCTCCCACTGGGGGACCCACGGCTCTGGGGATGGGGAGATCGACCGGCCCGCCGGCATCGCCATCGGCCAGGACGATACCTTATACATCGTGGACAGCCGCAACAACCGGGTGCAGAGATTCAGTCTTGAAGGCGAGTACCTTGGCAAATTCGGCTCCGCCGGATCGGCCGACGGACAGTTCAACCTTCCTTGGGGGATCTGCTTGGACCGCGAGGACAACGTCTTCGTCGCCGATTGGCGCAACGACCGGGTCCAATCCTTCACTTCCGATGGCGAATGGCTGGCTACGTTTGGAACGCCGGGCACCGGTGGCGACTGCTCCAACGCCAGGGTGAAAGGTGGCATCACCTTAACTAACGCGCCGGTTGGCCAGTTCAACCGTCCCACGGGCGTCTGCGTAGATCAGGACGGCGACATCTACATCGCCGACTGGCTGAACAACCGGGTGCAGGTGCTGACACCGGATGGCCGGTTCATCACCGAATTCACCGGGGACGGCGGCCTTTCCAAGATGGGCATCGCCAAGCTCAGGTCCAATCCCGAGATGATCCGGCAGCGCAACGGCATCAGAAATTTCACTCCTGAGCGGGTGCTCTGGGCGCCCTGCGCCGTGAAGATCGGACAGAACAACCGGGTGATTATCGCCGACACCACCCGCCACCGCTTCCAGATCTACCGGAAGAACACGGAACCCGTATTGGTCTAGCGCCAGAGACATTTCGACCGCAAACTGGCCGCAAAGAAAAAGGCCGCGTCTAACTCGCGGCCTTTTCTCATCCATGGTTTGTTGGTCTCAGTGTGTTATGCGGGCTGGGCCACCGCCGCTTGGAACCGGGTCTCCAGGTCTTTCAACAGGGCCTGGTCCGCCGAGTCCAGTTCGGAGTACACCCAGTCGATTATCCAACGGGGGTCTTCGGCGGACTCGTCGATCAGCAGCCGGCGGATGATATATAGCTGCCCGGCTTCGTCTACCTCATCGCGCACCAGGGAGACGACAAAGGCCTCTTCGTTCTCGAAGTGGTCCAACTCCAGGATGCGGACGCCGATCAACCGGCTGTGGATGTGGCGGATAGTGCGGGCGGTTACTTTCTTCTCGCCCAGGACTTCCTGAAGGGCTGATTCCACTTCATGAAAGCGCTCTTCAAGCTCCTTATGTTGGGCCTCCTCCAGGGTGAAGGCCGCATCCCGGACGCTCTCTTCCAGCCCCGCCGCTTTACCTTTGGCAATGAACGCGGCTAACTCACCGGCCTTGCCCGCCAATTCTGCATGCTCGGCCTCATTGTCCCGGGCGGGCTGGCTGTTCTTTAAAGGACCAGTCATGACTTCATCTTCGACGGTGGCATGATACAGAATCTGCTTGACCCAATAACCGAACGCTTCCTTCAACTCGGCTATGTCTTCAAAGGTCGACGCCTTGGCGGCCAGCGCCTCGGTCCGGTCGGACACCGCCCGGAAAGCCTTGTGCATCAGCGGCATCACATCGATGGGGTCTTCCAGTTTATGGATATTTTCTGCAGTCATCTCTTCACCCTTTGGACGTTTTGGACTTTGGACTTATAAAGCCACCGGTTGGGCCTGGTTGATTCGAGACTCCAACCCAAGCAGTAACTCGTTCTCTTTGGGGGTAAGGTCTTGGGAGATCCAGTCGATCACCCAGCGTTGGTCATCAGCGTCCCGGTCGATCAGCAGTCCGCCTACGACCGTTAACTGAGAATCCGGGGATAGGTTTTCCCTGAGCAGGGGAATCACCATTGCTTCCTCGGTTTCCAGGTGGTCTTCCTGGGCCACGCGGAGGGCGATAACCTGGCCATATAGGTGCTGCTTGGTGCGGGATATGACGCTGGTAGACCCGATGTCTTCCTCCAGCACAGTCATGACGTTTTGAACGCCTTCAAGAAGCCTCGCGTATTCGCTGTCCTCTTGCTCCAAAAGGGACCATTTGGCTCGTTCGACCGGGTCGTGAGCCGCCGCCCGGCGGGACTCGTCAACCGAATTAGACATCGCCGTGCCCACCTCTTTCTCGGCGTGGTACATGATGGCGGTGGCCCAAGCGGTGAATGCCAACTTGAATGCCTGCAAGCTACAACCGTTTTCGAGGCGACGGGCAAGCTCAACGGTCCGGTCGGCCTCGCCTCTCAGCGCCTTGTGAATCAGATACATCGCATCGATGGGCTGCTCGAGGGTGGTGATCTCCACGGTCATGCAAATCCTCCCAAGATTTTCGCTTATGTATTCGCTTCGCCGGATCTAGATATGAAATATTGCCTGGCGGGTCTTATTCGAAGAATACGGGGGTTCAGCCCTAGAACAAGTCGGCAATTTCCTCTCGTACTGATAGGCCAGGGCTATTGGTCGACACGCCTCGTCAGTTGCTGACACTCCATAAGTATATCGCGTTTGTCAATACTCATCTATTGCTATTATCATTATTTCGTTTACCAATGATACTAGTGGGAACCCAACTTGACCAAGTGTAATTCGGCCCTGGTCTACAGTGCCAATGGTCACTTTTAGCCACCTGACAATGAAAAACATGAGTCATCCCGGAGTTTCCTGATGGTACTGACCAAGCAACTACACTCGCTGCCTGTCATTCTGAGCCAGCCGTCCCGACGCGTCGGGAAAGAATCTCGTTGTTTAACTTCAAGGCCTTTACTGTCTCGCAGAACCGGTAGTTGGTCTCCCATAAGCAAAGAGATTCCTCTCCTTCCGCGGAAGGATCGGAATGACAATTAGGAGGAATGACGTGGCGTAGGGGCACGGCAATGCCGTGCCCCTACGCTTGGCCTTCACCCACCAAACTCCGGGATGACTCATGATAAAAAAGGGAGGGCGTGAGCCCTCCCTTACGGTTCTATTGTTGGTGCGGTGCGCGGAATCTGGGTTAGCCGGTGGTCACCGGCTGTTTCCGTACCGACGCGATCGCATTGACCTGGTCCATCAGCATGTCGAAGTTCTCAAAGGTGAGTGACTGGGGTCCGTCACACTTGGCCTTGTCCGGATTGGGGTGGACCTCGATCAGCAGTCCGTGGGCCCCGGCGGCCACCGACGCCAAAGCGACCGGGGTGACCAGGTACCACTTTCCGGTGCTGTGGCTGGGGTCGGCGACGATCGGGAGGTGGCTGAGCCGTTTGATCACAGGTATGGCGGCCACGTCCAGGGTGAACCTGGTGAAGGTCTCGAACCCGCGGATGCCTCTTTCACAGAGGATCACCTGCTCGTTGCCTCCAGCCATCACGTACTCGGCGGCCAGTAGCCACTCTTCATATGAAGCGGACAGTCCGCGCTTGACCATGACCGGTTTCCCGATCAAGCCGACCTCGTCCAGAAGATTGTAGTTCTGCATGTTCCTTGCGCCGATCTGCAGGATATCGGCGTATTTGGCCACGGTCTCCACGTCGGCCGTGGCCATGACCTCGGTGATGATGGGCAGGCCGGTTTCCTGCTTGGCCAACTGGAGGAGCTTGAGACCGTCTTCGCCCATACCGCGGAAGCTGTAGGGAGAGGTCCTCGGCTTGAAGGCGCCGCCCCGCAACACCGTGGCGCCGGCGGCCTTCACCGCGATGGCCGTGGAGACCATCTGTTCCTCGTCTTCAACCGAGCAGGGTCCGGCCATGATCACGGGCTTGGGCCCGCCGATCACTGCGTCGCCAACCGTGATGATCGTGTCATTGGGATGAAATTCTTTGCTGACCAGCTTATAGGGCTTCGTGATTATCACGACTTCGGAAACCCCGGCCATCAACTCCATCTCGTCTTTAAAGTCCGGTGGCACTGACCCCATGACGCCTACAACAGTCCTCTCGATCCCCAGGTTGATCTGGGCCTTCAAGCCCCGGGCTTCGATCCGCTCCCGTATGTTTTCCAGGTCTTCTTGGGAGGTGTCTCGTGCCATTACAATGATCATTTCAGAACTCACCTTTGGGTCCATGGAATTATTCGTATTTCGTTCGGTCATTGAGGAGGAACTGGGACGGACCGTAAACGAAATACCCCGCCACTACTGGAGCCGGCGGCTGAAATCGCCGCAAGGCTCCCTCGCTGTCATAACCCAGGGGCGTTACCCGGAATATTACCCTGCTCTAAGTACGCAGGTCTTTGGCCCCTTTTAGATACTTGAATACCAGGTCCTTTTGGTCCTTTTCAGTATTAACCAGTATAAGTATCCTGATACAACGGGGCAAGCTACCCTTCACAGCCACCTGGGTAATGTCCACCAGCGGGGCGTTGGCCCACGCCAGTCTGCGGGCGGCGGTTGCCGGAAATGCGGCGTCCAGGTCCGGGGTCATGGTGAAAAAGACCGCGGCCAGAGAGTCCTCTTCCAAGCCGTTTGCGTCGATCAAAGCCTCGACCAACTCTGCGGCGGCCGCGTGGATGGCCTCCTCGGTGTTGGCGTCGGCCGTTGTCGCTCCCCTGATTCCCCGGCAAGCTGTCATAAGCGCATTGTCGACCTCATTAATTTCCGGCAATCTGTCATAGGGTAAATGGCTCCTTAGGCTGGGAGCGAGACGCCCGCCAGCTCGGCAACGAACCGGCTGGTCCGCTCGACCAGTTCTTCCCTTGGCGACTCCAACATCACCTTGATCAGGGCGCTGCCCACCACGGCGGCCTCCGCCGTTTTGCCCACCGCTTCCACGTGGGCCCTGCTGGATATCCCGAATCCCACCGCCAGGGGAAGATTTGTGTGGGCCTTCACCCGGTCCAAGAGCTCAAAGCTGCGCCCGGAGACCTGGTCGCGCACGCCGGTAACTCCGGTGACACTGATGCAGTAGATGAACCCACTGGCCCCGGCGCAGGCGTCTTGTATGCTCCCATCGGTGCTGGTGGGCGCCAACAACGGAATCATCGAGATATCGCGCGTTCGGCACTCCGCCATCAGGGGCGCGGCCTCGAATCCGGGGAGGTCCACGGCGATCAGCCCGTCGACGCCCGCCTGGTGGCATCGCTGGGTGAACTTGACCAGTCCATAAGTGTGGATGGGATTGTAATAACCCATCAGGATCAACGGCGTGTCTGGGATCTGCTCCCGCAGGGTCTCGGCAGCGTTCAGGCAGTCCTCCAAGCTGGTGCCGTTCTGCAAGGCCCGGAAGCTGGATTCTTGAATCACCGGACCCTCGGCCAAGGGGTCGCTGAAGGGCACCCCCAACTCCACGGCGTCAGCGCCGGCCGCAACCAGGGCTGGGACCAGTTCCAGCGTGGCTTCCATGTCGGGGAAACCGGCGGTCAAAAACACAATCAGTCCGGGACGTTTCTGCTCCCGGACTGCATCGAACATACGCCTGATTCGAGGTTCGCCCATACCTGGGACCTGGAGTCCTCCCGGCCCGGACCAAGAAAAACAGGGCCTGCGGTTTAGGCAAATCTAACGTACAACCCCACCGGTGTCTACCCCTTGGGCTCTACCCACAGGCTTGATCCTGGGATAATTACGCTCTGAGGAAGTTCATTTTAAAGTGATGATTCACCCGCTGAGGGCCTGCACGCCCAACGCCAGGGCGTTCTGGCCGGCATGGGCCCCGATGGCCGCCCACAGCGAACCGGTCCGCCAATAAAGCCACGCAAACAGGAACCCGGTGATGAAGATGGGGATCAGCACCCCGACAGAAAGGTGGAAGCCGCTGAAAATCAGCGCACTGGCCACGATGGCCCCCCACGGCCCGAGGCGGGGGAGCAGGCCGCGGAAGACGAACCCCCGAAAGAATATCTCTTCGCTCATGGGCGTGATGAACGCCAGCGCTTGGAAAGTCAGCACCACCGCCGGGCCGTCGAAGAAGATATCCGATTCAACCACCGGGGTGGAGAGCCGGTCCAATCCCAACCACTCCACGATGCCGGCGTAGAGGGATGTGGCGATCAAACTGGTGGCCAACACCCCCATCATCAGCAGGACGGTCCGTCTACGCGGCCACCGGACTCTGCTGAGCCAGAGCACGGCCAATGGGTATCTGGTATGCCGCAAACCGAGGAACCAGACCGTGGCGACGATGGACAGGGCCATCAGATGAACGCTGATCCAGGTGGCTACGGCGTCTTCCTGCTCGGGGTATAGGGACGCAATGGCCAAGGCTGCCGCCGCCGCCGTGAATAGCGAGAGCATGACAAGAATTATCCCGGCGATGATCTGCCACACGCCCCAAGTCACACCACCCTTCCGGCGGACCACCCGGCCTGCGGAAGGGCTCTCGCCGGAAAGGTCTTCGGCGGTGACTTCAACGTCAATCGCCCAAATCTCGGGGGCTGCCGACGGACCGGCGGAAACATATCCGCAGCCGGCGCATCTGTTCTGTCCCGTTTCCCAGCGGCGGCCACAGCGGGAACAGTAGGACCGGTCCTCGCTCCCATCGGATGATCCAATCACAGTCTGCTCCGGTGGTCTTTCGCCGG
The DNA here is from genome assembly GCA_022570905.1 of Chloroflexota bacterium. Lineage (GTDB taxonomy): Bacteria > Chloroflexota > Dehalococcoidia > Lucifugimonadales > UBA3495 > UBA9611. Next base: position 28,914 of record JACZYV010000006.1, on the reverse strand, counting down.
GCTCGCCAGGCCCACTCAATCGCCACGGCATACTATGGCCGGCCGGCGGTCTGGGTCTGAATCTGGGTCTGCATGCGCGCCTCGATAATCACTGCTTTAAAGTATAGCAACATGCCCCTTATTTCCAAGCGTGCGGTATAGGCCGGGAACCCGCGCCGTATCCCCATTTCGCCGGGGCGTGACTGCCAAGCATCCGCATCCGATTGCCAGAAAATGTAAGGTCGGCCATAATGGCTGCGGCCCAGACTGTCCGGCCCACCGGAGATGACGACATGGCTTCAGAAAAACAACTATCCCGGGAAGAGTTCGACCACCTGGCGAAACTGCTTGGCGTTGACGGCGAACCGGCCTATCTCGACGAACTCTACTCCCAGACCCGTGGGGTCTTCATCAACGCCAATATCTTACGGGAGATCGATGTCTCCGGCGCCGAGCCCGACATGGTTTTCATACCGCCGGCGAACTGAACCCGTGATCAATACTTGGACGGCCACACAGTACTGGGAGGAAACGCCCTGATGGACACTCTGGAAATCTGCTACATGAGCGCCGGGGAGCTCTCAAAATTGGTCCAGAATAAAGAGGTTTCCCCGGTTGAGATAATCGACGCCCACCTCGCCAGGATCGAAGCCACCGAGCCCGTGCTGAACTCGTTCATCACCCTGTTGGCGGATGAGTCCCGTGCCGCCGCCCGCCAGGCCGAGAAGGACATCCAAGCCGGAAGGTACCGGGGCCCCCTCCACGGCATACCCGTGGGACTGAAAGACCTATACAACACCGGCGGGGTGCGCACCACCTCGGGCTCCAAGATATTCGACACGTTCATTCCCGCCGAAGACTGCACCGTCGCCGCCAAGTTCCAAGAGGCCGGAGCTATACTCCTGGGCAAGCTGAACATGCACCAGTTCGCCTACGGTCCCACGGGGGAAAACCCCGACTACGGGCATATGCACAACCCCTGGGACCCGGACCGGGTCACGGGCGGCTCCAGCGGGGGCTCCGGGTCCGCCGCCGCGGCAGGCCAGTGCACCATCACCACCGGCAGCGACACCGGCGGTTCGATCCGGATCCCGGCCGCCCTCTGCGGCATAGTCGGCCTCAAACCCACCTACGGGCTGGTCAGCCGCTGGGGCCTGACCGCGCTGTCCTGGTCCCTGGACCACCCCGGCCCCATGGTGCGCACCGTGGAAGACGCAGCCATCACCATGAACGTAATCGCCGGCTACGACCCCAAGGATGTGGCCTCGGCCAAGGTCGATATTCCCGATTACACAACCGCGCTGACCGGCGATGTCCGGGGCCTGCGCATCGGCATGCCCAAGGAATACTTTGAAGCGCCGCTGGATCCTCAAGTGAGGAAGGCCGTGCTGGACGCAGTCAGCTTATTGGAGAGCATGGGAGCGGTGGTGAGCGAAGTCTCATTCCCCATGTTCAATCAGTCTCAGGCCATATCCAGCACCATACTCATGGCCGAAGCCAGCGCCTATCACCGGGACCTTTTAGAAAAAGACGGCCACCAGCTTTATGAGCCGGTGCGCCAGCGGCTGGAGGCTGGGTTATTCATCAGCGCCGCCGACTACCTCCGGGCACAGCAGGCCCGAGCCCTTCTGGACCAAGAGGGACGGCGGCTTCTTGACGACGTTGACCTGCTGGCCGGCCCGACCGAACCCGTAACCGCACCGGAGATCATGGCCTCCAGGGTGATGGCCGGAGAACAGGAGATTGGAGTGGTTGGCGCTCTGACCCAGTACACCCGGCCTTACAACATCAACGGCTTCCCCGCCATATCGGTGCCCTGCGGGTTCTCAGATACGGGGATGCCCATCGGGTTGCAACTGGCGGGAAAGCCCTTCGACGAGCTAACGGTTCTGCGTGCCGCCCACGCCTACGAACAGGCCACGGATTGGCATACCCGCCGCCCGCCTCTCTAGCCAGCCCTCACCCCCACTTAGGCACCGAGGATGGCCTCGCTCAAGCGAGGAACCATACTGGCAGAACCACACGGCTAGCTGGCGTCGTATTTCGTGTAGAATCCCTTTACGGCCCTGAAACGGCATCCATACCCATACCGATCTCACGGGGCTGGAAATGTGGAGAGTCGGCAGCAGTGGCGGATATCACCACCGTTACCTTTGACCTTTGGCAGACCCTGTTGCTGGATGAACAGGACCTGGGGCAAGCACGCGCCCTGGTCCGGCTTGAGGGCGCCCGCTCAGCCCTGGCCAAGACCGGCAAGCAATTTGACCTTGAGCACATCCGACATGCCTATCAGTCCTGCTTCCAGCAATGCACGGAGCTTCGGCGCCGCGGCCTGGATGTGACCTTCAGGGAGCAGGTCTCGATCTTCGTCAACCACATCGAACCCAGCCTGGCCAGCCGCCTGGATCCTGACGTGATGGATGAGATATCCCGGTCCTATTCGGACTCCTTCCTGGTCCACCCACCGCCGGCACATGCCGACGCGGTCCAGGTCCTTCAGGGGGTCAAGGACATGGGCCTGAAGATGGGACTGATCTCTAATACTGGGATGACGCCGGGGTTCACCTTTCGCAGCTACATGGAAGAGCAGGGGATGCTGAGCTATTTCCACACTCTGACATTCTCCGATGAGGTCAAGCTGGCCAAGCCTGGGAGCGAGATATTCATGACGACCCTACGGGCTTTGGGCGCGACCCCGGAGCAGACCATCCATGTGGGCGACCACGTGATGAACGATGTGGTGGGCGCCAAGCGGTGCGGACTGAAGACGGTCTGGATATCCGGGTTCTACGAACGCGAGGACCCCGACGACCCCGAATCCGAACCGGACATCACCGTGTCTGGACTAGCTGAAGTGGTCCCGGCCGTGGCCAAGCTGGCCGGACGGGCGGTGAAGGGTTGAAAGCCGGGTGAAGGCTTATATCTTGACAATGGAAATCCGGCGGTGATAGTGTCGACTCGCTTGTATTTCCTGGTAAAATATAATACCTATCTGATTACATTCAACCGTTATCCGGTGGATTTGTTTACCGGAAAAGATTATTCAGGGCAAAACAGCCACGGCCGGATTTGTCTCTGACATAGGTGGCGGGATGCTAAAAAGGATCCTGACAGGAACGCAGCATGGCTGACTCAGCCGAACTCAACGAACTGTGCCAAGCCGTTTTCGCACAGCGGCCACTTATCCTGGTGAGCAACCGGGGCCCGGTCGAGCATCAGATGACCGGCGACGGCCGCCCCGAAGCCCGCCGTGGCAGCGGCAGCGTGGTCACGGCCTTCAACTCGCTGGCCCAGAAATTCGAGTTCACCTGGGTGGCCAGCGCCATGGGGGAAGGCGACCGTGTCGTTTCCAACAACGGCCAGGGCCCCCACCTAAAATCTCCCCTCCCCGGGCACAAGATCAACCTGCGCTACGTGGTGACCCCGCGGCGCGTTTACCACAAGTACTACAACATCCTGTGCAACCCGCTCCTCTGGTTCCTGCAGCACTACATGTGGAACCCGCCTTACAATCCCAATGTCGATGCCGCCGTGCATGACGCTTGGGAAACCGGCTACATACCGGTGAACCAGGCCTTCGCCAACGCCGTGATCGAAGAGGCCCGTGCCCTGGAACAGGCGCCCATAGTCATCGGCCACGACTACCACCTGTACCTGATGCCCGAGTTCGTGCGTCAAGAAGTGCCGGAGGCCGTGATCCAGCACTTCATCCACATACCCTGGCCCACGCCCCAATACTGGCACATGATTCCCGACTACATCATTCGGCGCATCTGCGAGTCTCTGTGCGCCACCGACCTGCTGGGTTTCCAGACCATCGGGGATGTCCGTTGCTTCTTGGACACGGTCGAAGAGTTCGTTCCGGGGGCAACCGTTGACCGGACCAACCACACCGTTGCCCGGAACGGCCGCACCACTTCGGTGAAAGTCTATCCCATCTCCATCAACGTGGAGGAAGTTCAGCGCATCGCCAACTCCCCCCGGGCCCTGGATTATGAGACCAGGCTGTCCGCTGACGCCGGAGAATTCACCATCGTCCGCATCGACCGCGCCGAGCCCAACAAGAACATCGTTCGAGGCTTTCGGGCCTACGAACTGATGCTGACCCGCTACCCCGAACTGAAAGGCAAGGTCAAGTTCCTCGCCTTCTTGGTGCCTTCCCGCACTCACATACGGCAGTATCAAAGGTACATGGACGAGATACAGCAGGTGATCCAACAGATCAACAACAACCACGGCACCGAGGACTGGCAGCCCATCGTGCCCTTCATAGAGAACAACTACACTCAGGCCATCGCAGGCATGAAGCTATATGACGTGCTTCTCGTGAACACGATCATCGAGGGCATGAACCTGGTGGCCAAAGAAGGCCCGGTGGTCAACAACCGCGACGGTGTGTTGGTCTTGTCCCAGAGCAGCGGCGTACACCAACAGCTTGCCGATGGGGCCATCAGCGTGTCGCCCACCGACATCGAGGGCACCATGGAGGCGCTGCACCAGGCGGTCACCATGCCCGCCGAAGACCGCAAGGACAGGGCGGCCCGGTTGGTCGAGTCAGTCTGCCGCGAGGACATCAACCACTGGCTCTACCAGCAGATGCACGACATCTCGGACCTGTTGTAGCTACGCCTCACATAGGGCGCCTCGTTGGCATAAGGCTTGGGGGAACCGACTTCGACACGGCTGCCGGCCGGAAAACGAGGATGGATAATTGCCGTAGCTGGGTTTAAAGTAACAAGGAGGCGGCAATCCGCCCCACTTAGAAACTCTTCACTCTCCAGCACGTTTTGGTCAAGGGCAATCTGGCCGTGGAGAAAACGGACCACATGGAACAATTGTTCAATCCACGCTTGCCTGACGGCGGGCGTCCGGAAATCCAGCTCTGCATCTTCCCGCACCTGCCTGAATTCCTGGTCATCGACAACCGGGAAGAAAATCCCCAGGTGTTGCTGCTCAATACCGACGATGTTTTTGGCGAGGAATTCTACCGGACGGTGGAATCCGAGTTCTCCGAATCCCTGCGGTCGTCCAGCGAATTCCTCTTTTCCCATTTCATGAACCTGCCCATCATCGTCGAGGAAACGGTACGGGACATCGCCATGACCTTCATCCTTGACCGGCTTGGGGTGCAGGTGGATGACGAAGATGAGATTCCGTCTGTGGTTGTCTACGTGGTCAGCGGCGGCGCCCTGACCACCCATGCTGGAAAGATACTTGAGGGCCTGAAGGACCTGATACACAGCAATTCCAAAGGCTCCGAATCAGACCGGTGGGGAGAAACCATCGCCGACCTGCTGGAACGGGAAACCATCATCATGCAGAAGTTGAATGAGCAGCAGATGGCGGAGGCGCTCACCAGCGATTCCCCCGACTATTTCACCCTCTGGGAAAGCCGCAACTGACCCCTCGTATTGTTTTGTGGACCGGCGCTCCCCAGTTGACCCCTCATTTCCTGGCGCGCCGCTCCCCCTCTCCCCTATAATCCCACCTATAGTTCCCATGGCCGTAGGGGCATCCCGATTCCATCGGGACCGTGCCGCTGCGGCGACGGAATTTGCCTTTATTTCCGGTTGGAAGTTTCGCTGCAGGAGCCATCGATGGACCAGATAGGATTATCTATCAACACCAGGGGGGAAACCTCCGACGAAGAATTGATCTCCATTGCCCAACACGCTGACGAACAAGGGTATCACTCGTTCTGGGCTGCGGAGTCATGGGGCCGGGACGCTTTCACGGTACTGACCATGATCGCCTGCCACACCCAGAACCTGCGCCTGGCCACCGGCATCGTCAACGTGTTCAGCAGGACCCCCGCGCTCATCGCCCAGACCATCGCCTCCTTGGACATCTTGTCCAACGGCCGCGCCATCTTGGGGTTGGGCAGCAGCGGAAAAGTCGTGGTGGAGGGCTGGCACGGCGTGCCCTTCGATTCTCCCCTGGCACGGACCCGGGAGTATATCGAGATCATCCGCAAAGCCCTGAGTGGCGCCCCCGTGAACCACCAAGGCAAGTTCTACCAGATGGACCGGTTCCGCATGATCTCTCCGCCGGCGCAGGAGCGCCTGCCCATCTACATCGCCAGTTTGGGACCCAAGAACCTGTCCCTCACCGGCGAGGTCGCCGACGGATGGCTGCCCACCTGGGTGAACCGGGAACGGCTGCCCGAACTGATGGAACAGATCAGCCTTGGCGCGGCCAAATCCGGACGGAACGTCTCCGATGTGACCGTCGCCCCTTATCTCATGTGCTACACCGCCGACGGTCCCGAAGACCTGGCCCACGGCGAGCAACTGCTGCAGGCCCATATGGCCTATTACATCGGAGGCATGGGAACGTTTTATTTTGAGAGTTTCAGCCGCGCCGGGTTCGCCACCGAAGCCCAGGAGATCCGGGACGCCTGGAGTTCCAAAAACCGGGAACAAGCCGCCGCCGCGGTGACGGACCAGATGCTGGAGAGCGTGGCGGTGTTGGGAGACGTCCAGCAATGCCAAGACCAGTTGGCCAAGTTCCGGCGGGCAGGGTTCGACATACCGATAGTCACCTTCCCCCATGGGATGGGCCTGGACGCCATCCGCCGCACCATCTCGGCCCTTGCCCCGCGGGCAGGCGCTTAGTGACGGTCAAGATCGGCGTGATATCGGACACCCACTCGGCGGGCAGCGGAAGAGACCTGCCGGTGAAGATCCTGGACGCCCTGCGCGGAGTGGATATGATCCTCCACTGCGGCGATCTTGAATGCCTGGGAGTCCTGGATTACCTGGAAGAGGTGGCCCCGGTGCTGGCGGTGCGGGGCTACGAGGACCCCCTGGAAGATGGTGGCCGTCTTTCCATGACGACCAGAGTCGTAAAGATCGAAGGCGTGTCCATCGGCATGGTCCACGACATCCAGTGGCCTGGCCCTAAGATACCCACCACCCCAGACGGCACGGGGTTGGTGCTCCCAGATGGCGATGGGCGGGAGATCTTGGCCCGCAAGTTTAAAGAGCCGGTGGACGTGGTCCTATTCGGCGACACCCACGAGGAGTTGGTCATGCACTGGGACGGGGTCTTGATCATGAACCCCGGCAGCCCAACCTACCCAGGAAAACGCCACAAACGGGGCGTGCTGGGCACCATTGGCATGCTGGAAGTAAATGGGAAAGACGCCACCGGCCGGATCATCAACCTGGAAGACTCGCCGTAGCGCCTCCGTCATTCCGGCGCAGGCCGGAATCCACTGCGCCCCTATCTGGTGGTTCTGGAATGACTTACGGAGAGACGACGCCCTCACCCTAACCCTCTCCTCCTTCCGCGGAAGGATGGGAGAGGGTACTACCACCGTTTTCCCGGCGAACACCGGAATCCATAGACGTATTTAAGGAGCCAAAGTCAAAATGAGCACCACAAGTGATGATGTTGATCTGACTGGCCAAGTCGCGCTTATTACCGGAGGAGGGCGAGGGCTTGGGCGCGCCTTCGCAGTCGGTCTTGCCAAAGCAGGCGCCTCGGTCGGCATAACGGCTCGCACTCAATCGGAAATAGACGAAACCGTGAAACTTGTGGAAGCATCTGGCGGCCAAGCCATAGCATTTTCGGCCGATGTTACCGACAAAATTGCCATGGGAAAAGTGGTTGCCTCTTTGGAAGAACGCTTCGGGCCTGTTGATATCCTTGTGAACAACGCAGGCGTGATCACTCCCTTGGGCAACGATTGGGAGCTGGACGCCGATGAGTGGTGGCAAACCCTCACCATCAACGTCAATGGCCCTTACATCTGCATAAGGGCTGTAATGCCTAGCATGATGGCCCGACGCAGGGGACGGATCATCAACATCACAAGCATCGGCGCACACACTGTCCACCCTTATGCAACTGCGTATTGCGCGTCTAAGGCAGCCCTCAGCCACTTTACCAACTGCCTCGCACCCGCACTGAAAGAGCATGGGATAGGTGTATTTGCACTAGCCCCAATGGGCCCAACGACGATGCAGGAGTTACTGGCGAACGAGCCCACTCGTTCACCCGAGATGAGAGAACGCTCTCGTCTATTGATGGAAGAAGGTCAACACATGATGGACAGCAGCGTTCGCATGCTGATGTACCTTGTTTCTGGCAAAGGGGATTCCCTTTCAGGAAGGCACATTTCGTGGGATGACCCAGAGGATGAACTAACAAGCCGGGCTGATGAGATTGAAAAAGACGACCTCTACGTCCTGAGACTGCGTAAGTAGTCATCCCTGAGGATCTAATTCCGGATTTCTTGGCCTTCCCGGTCTGACTCCAGCCAGCTACACGGATTCCGGTTTTCACCGGAATGACGAATGGGAGAAGAAGCTACTACCGTCTTTCCGGCGCAGGCCGGAACCGTAGGCGCGGGTTTCCAACCTGCCCTGCTTCGCAACTACCATTCTCAGCGAATCAGGTCGGCGCGATGAGGACAAGCCAGACCTATCCTCTTCGACACGGTTGCGGGCCTGAAAGTGCGGGTTGGAAACCCGCCCCTACGCGGTCCTGCGCTGTCTCAATCACAATCGAGTCACCTGGATTCCGGCTTTCGCCGGAATGACGAATGGCATAGAAATAAGAAAAGGGCCGGTCGATCGACCGGCCCTTTTCTTGATCTTGGTTGTGCCTACGTGATCCTGTCGATCAGCGGGGTGACCTCCAGGAATACCGGAGCGAACACCAGAGACACGATGGCCATCAGCTTTAAGAGGATGTTCAGGGACGGACCCGAGGTGTCTTTGAAGGGGTCGCCAACAACATCGCCCTCCACCGCGGCCTTGTGGGCATCCGAGCCCTTGCCTCCATAGTGGCCCAGCTCCACGTACTTCTTGGCGTTGTCCCAGGCGCCGCCGGCCGTGGCCATCATGATGGCCAGCATGAAGCCGGACGCCACCGCTCCAATGAGCATGCCGCCCAGCGACTCCACTCCCAGTATAAAGCCGGTGGCCAGAGGGGCCGCCACGGCCATCAGGCCGGGAACGATCATCTCTTTCAGCGCGCTTTTGGTGGCAATGTCCACGCACTCATTGTAATCGGGCTCGGCGGTCCCCTCCATCAGTCCTGGTATCTCCCGGAACTGGCGGCGCACCTCTTCCACGATTTCCATCGCCGCCCGCCCCACGGCCTTCATGGTGAAGGCGGAGAAGAGGAAGGGCAGCATGGCGCCGAAGAGGATCCCGACGATTGTCGTGTGTTGCAACAGGTTGATCGTTTTAATGTCGGCCGCGATGGCGAAGGCCGCCAGCAGCGCCAGCGAGGTCAATGCGGCGGAGCCGATGGCGAATCCCTTGCCGGTGGCCGCCGTGGTGTTGCCGAGGGCGTCCAGGGCGTCGGTGCGCTCCCTCACTTCAGGACCAAGTTGGGCTTGCTGGGCGATGCCTCCGGCGTTGTCGGCCACGGGACCGTAGGCGTCGGTGGCCAGTGTGATTCCCAATGTGGACAACAGGCCCACACCGGCCAGAGCGACCCCGTAGAAGCCAGCCAATTCGAAGGCGATGATTATGGTAAATCCCACCGCGACCAGAGGAACAACCGTGCTGATCATGCCGGTTGCGATACCGCTGATCATGACCGTGGCGGCGCCGGTCTGCGAAGCTTCCGCGATCTGCTGGGTGGGTTTGTAGTCGTAGGACGTGTAGTACTCAGTGGACAGGCCAATAATTATGCCCGCGGACAGTCCAGTAACTATCGCCCAGAACCATAAGATATCCATGTCCAAGGAGAGGATGACAACCAGGGCGAAAATCACCAGCAGGATCGCCGAGGCGAATATTCCCCGCCGCAGCGCCCACAAGAGTTGGCTGAAACTGGCCTGCTCGCTGCTGCGGACCACGAAGGTGCCCAGGATCGCAGCCACGATTCCGGCACCGGCCAGCATCAGCGGCAGAACCGCTTTATCGTCGTCCCAAGCCACGACGGCGCCGGCGGTCCCGGCGGTGGCCAGGGCGATGGCGGCGATGATTGAACTTACGTAGGACTCGAAGAGGTCGGCGCCCATCCCGGCCACGTCACCCACGTTGTCACCCACGTTGTCCGCGATGACCCCGGGGTTCCTGGGGTCGTCTTCGGGAATGCCCGCTTCGATCTTTCCGACCAGATCGCTGCCCACGTCGGCGGCCTTGGTGAAGATACCCCCGCCGACCCTGGCGAAGAGCGCTATCGAACTGGCGCCGAAGCCGAACCCGGCGACCACTGTGATGTCCTGGAATATGACGTAGAGGATCGTCACGCCCAGCAGGCCGATGCCCACTACGGTGATACCCATGACCGTTCCGCTGGAGAAGGCGATACGCAGGGCCGGGTTAAGGCCGTGCATGGCGGCGGCGGCGGTGCGCACGTTGGCTCTGACCGCTACGCTCATACCGATGAATCCGGCGGTGACCGAGCAGATCGTGCCCGCCAGATAGGCGATGGCCGTCTCGGGGATAGTGTTATCCAGGGTCCACCAGTCGATCAGCGCCCAGAGTCCGGCGGCCACCACGATGACGAACGGAGCCAAAACCATGTATTCCCGGCGCAAGAATGTTCCCGCGCCTTCGCGTATCGCGTCGCCAATGGCCCGCATCCGCTGGTTTCCAGGGTCGGCGCGCAGTACGCGGATGGCGGTAAAAGCAGCGAATAAAAGGGCAACGCACCCTGCGGTGAGGGCAACAATCACGGATTCCATGAAGAGACTCTCTTAAAGGGACAGGTGTGGGCGGTTTGTCTACCAGTTAGTCCGGTCTAAACCGGCCTGTTTTTAGGCGTGCGCAACTTATCATATAGGCTTGAGGGTGTCAAGCGGATTTCGACGCCGCATACGCCTGTTTCGCACGTGTCTCGCCGCGGTGCAACAGCCAGTTGGCGGCGCGGAAATGGGCCTCAAAACCGGGCTTTAAAACCGGGACTCCGGGGGGGGTTAAGGACTGTGTATGTCTATGTCCGGGAAGGCGATGGCCACCGCGAACCAGAGTGACCGCCGGGTGCTCACCCGTTCTAATCGGCTGCCCGCCAGAGGCCCGTCTCCGGCCCGGCCGGCAAAGTCCCAGGTGCTTCCCGTCTCCCGGTCGGTGAATCTTTCATCTTCCTGGTAGTCAAAAGTAAGCGTTCGTCCTCCGGTTGGCCCTTCTATGGTCCGGGAGAACGCTCCCACCGACCGGCCGCCAGAGGTGGTAAAGACCACGATGGCCTCACCGCCGACCACGGCATTGACCGCGCCGTCGCCGATGACTCCCAGGGGGAACGCCGTGATGCCGCCGCCGGTCTCCACCGTCAGCACGATCTCACCGGCGGCGAGCCGTCCGTCCAGTTTGTCTTCATCCACCGGGAAGATGAACTGCCCCTTGTTGATGCGGTCTTGGTACCCACTGCCGAATCCGCTGCCGTAACGAGACCCCGCGAAGATGGTCTCCAGTCCCCCCTGGGCGCCGGTGATCAGCAGGGTGTCAGGATGGAGGGCTTTCCACGCTCCCCAGGGCATGGTCGCCGATGGCAACGGCTTGAGCCGCGACCCGGTCAGGGTTCCGACGACGGCCTCGCCGGCCACCTGGAACCAGTAAGACCCGGTCTGATGGTCGTACATCACCAGGTCCGACTGATATAGGGCGCTGGTGTTGCCGAAGGTGAGGGTCTGGCCGTCTACCTCCCGGCTGAAAACCACGCCGCTGAAGCACAGCGGGCAGTAGGTGATCAACAGGGGAACGCCGCCGATGGTGTCGTTGACAATCTCGTGGAAGTTCAGGATGTTTATGGGATAGGCAAAGGCCTCGCCGTCCGACTCGTAACCGAGGACCAGGTCGTCGTCGGCCAACCACGGCAGTGCGTCCACGCCTCCGTATGCCGGGAGGTCCACCGGAATGATGGCGTCCCGAAGGTCGGTTTGGAGTTCGTCCGAGATCTCGCTCAGGGGCACGAACCGGGCTCTGGTTCGGCCGAAGGTATCGAAAAGTATGTCCTCCAGGGGCACGCTATGGATGCTCCGGTCCAGGTCCGGAATGGTCCGGGGAACCGCTGAAGAGCCTTCCGGGACTATCGCGGCCGGCTTGGGGTTTTCAGCGGTGGACTGTATCGGCGCGGTTGCTGGGGCGGCGTCCTCAGGTTGCGCCGGCGCCCCCGTTGGACCCGACCCGCCGCAGGCGGCGGCCAACGTCAATAGGCCGGCGGCGAGTGCGGTCCAACGGTTCATGATTGACGGCTTCAACGATGATCCCCGCTATAAGATAAAGTGGCGGCCAATGATTGGATGCCGCCAACCGCCAATCAGGTACACCACGACGTTACGGCCGGATAAAAGGAGCCGCATCGCCGCCCAATAATGGGAAGCCGATGCTATAATGCGGCACTAGCCGGCGCAGGCGTGCCCCTGCCAGCGGGCCCAGCCCAGCTTAGCATCCAACGGAGAAGGAAAAGCTAAATGTTTATCGGCTACTTCACTGAACGGCCCTACCAGGACCCCGACTCGGGATTCTTCGGCGCAACAGGCAAGCCCATCAAGGACCTCACCCTCAGCAACGGCGAATATAATCCCGAACTGGGCGCCGCCCTCTACAACCGTTATCTGGACGAAAAGGTCTACGCCGAGGAGATGGGCTTTGACGGCCTGGTGCTGAACGAGCACCACAGCACTCCGTTCTGCATGGGCGGCGCGATGAACGTCGAAGCCTCCATCTTGGCCCGCATCACCAAGAAGGCGAAGATCGTCCTCCTGGGCAATATCTTGCCCATCTGGGATGATCCTCTCTGGCTGGTCGAGCAGCTCGCCATGATCGACCTCATCTCCCACGGCCGCCTGGTCTCGGGATGGGTCCGGGGCACCGGGCGTGAAAGCGTGGCCCACAACGCGTCGCCCCCCTACAACTGGGAGCGGTTCAAAGAGGCCCACGAATTCATCATCAAAGCCTGGACCACGCCCGGCCCCTTCCGCTGGGAGGGCAAACACTACCAGTACCGCCACGTTAACCCTTGGGTCATGCCCTACCAGAAGCCCCACCCCCAGATCTGGCTGCCCGGGGTGGTCAGCCGCGACTCTCTGATGTGGGCCGCCGAGCAGCGCATCCCCTACATCATGCTGTCAACCGAACTGGAGCCAACCAAGCAGGCGTTCCAGCTATATCACGACGCCGCGGCCGAACAGGGATATCAGTCCGGCCCCCAGAACCTTGGCTATCTGTGGAAGGTCCACGTGGACGAGACCGAGGAATTGGCCGAGAAGACCGCCCGGAAGTACATCCAGGGCCCCAGCAACCCCTTCTTGGCCGGCAACGAAGGCACCAATAACCCGGCCCTGGTCAGCCTGCCGGGGCTTTCCTCCCGCCGCCGGGTGCTGCCCACACAGGCGTCGGCCACCGCCAACCGGGGCGGGGGAGCGGGAGAAGTTCTGGGCCGGCCTTACGAGCGGCAGATCAAGGACTACACGATCATTGCCGGCACCCCCAAGACGGTGATCCCCAAGATACGTCACGTCCTGGAATACATCCGGCCCGGCAGCGTGTTCTTCTGGGACGGCGACGGCGCCATGACCCACGACGACGCCATGCGCAGCCTGAGGCTCATGGGCGAAGAGGTCTTGCCAGCCGTCCGCGAGATCGCCGCCGACCTGGAACTGCCCGGTTCCTTCGAGGTGGACACGGCAACCGGCAAACCATACGTGGCAATGACAGCGGCCACCGCCGGCGCCGAAGGCGGCCACGGGCAGGACTAGTCCCGTTCCGGCGTTGGCGCCCTAGCAACCCGATCCCCCCAGGCCTGATGCTAACCGGCCGGGGGGATTTTAAATCCAGCCGTGGACTACCTACAGATCATTGGACTATCCGCGGGCCTGCACACCGGCCATAATATGTCCCGATGAGCACCGATTCAAATCCGGACCAAAGCTTAGACCTGAGCGCCGACGTTATCGTGATCGGAGGCGGCCCCGCCGGCAGCGCCGCGGCCACCATGCTGGCCCGCAAGGGTTGGGAGGTGACCGTCTTGGAGCGGGAGCAGTTCCCCAGGGACCACGTTGGGGAATCGTTGCTGCCGGCCTCCATCCCCATACTGGAAGAGTTGGGCGCGCTGCCCGCCGTGGAGAGCGCGGGTTTCCTGACCAAGTACGGCGCCACCATGGTCTGGGGCACCGGCGACGCACCCTGGAGTTGGTACTTCAAAGAGACCAGCCAGCGGTACCCTCACTCCTATCAGGTGTGGCGTCCCCAGTTCGACCAGATCCTGCTGGAGAACGCCAAGGCCCAGGGGGTCACCGTGTTGGAGGGCCACCAAGTCACCGGCGTCATCTTCGACGGCGGCGAGGCCGTTGGGGTGGAATTCACCAACCGAGACAGAGTCTCCGGAGAGGCGCAATGCCGTTTCGTGGTCGACGCCAGCGGACAATCGACGTTGCTGGCGCGCCATCTGGAATCGAAGCAGTGGGACCCGTTCTTCCAGAACCTGGCGGTGTACGCCTACTTCACCGGGGTCCAACCGCTGCCTGAACCCGACCAGAACAACATCTTCATCGAGTCCTACCGGCACGGCTGGCTCTGGAGCATACCGCTGCACACCGGCCGCACCAGCGTCGGCGCGGTGGTCGACTCCAAGACCGGGCAGGAGGGCATCCAGCAGAACGGCGCCAAGGCGTTCTTGGAAGCCCAGTTGGCCCAGAGCGGCCACACCCGCGCCATGCTGGAGAACGCCAAGATGGACTCTGAGCCCACCGTGGTGCGCGACTGGTCCTACACCGCCGAGAAGCTATTTGGGCCGGGCTACATCCTGGCCGGAGACGCCGCCTGTTTCGTCGATCCCCTGTTCTCATCCGGGGTCCATCTGGCCCTGATGTCCGGGGTGCTGGCCGCTGCCTACGTGACCACGGCTCTCAATGACCCGTCGATGGCCGATGCGGCGGGCCAGGTTTACCAGGAGCTCTACCTCAAGGAGTACAACCAGTTCCGGGAGATGTCCCGGCTGTTCTACTCCAGCAATCTCAGCGCCGAGTCCTATTTCTGGGAGGCCCGCCGCATCACCAACAGCGGCGAGTATTCGCCGCGCCACAGCTTCATCCAGGCGGTGGCCGGACAACCGCCCCGGGGCTATGAGCGGGTGGTGTTGGACCGGGGCCAGGCGCCCGAGGAATTCATCGAGAGCGTCCGCGCCGTGGAATCGGAACGGTTGTCCCGGACTCGGTGGTTGGCCGCCCTGGCCGCGGACCCCCAGCGCAACCAGATATTGAACGCGGTCCCCCGGCTGGCCGAGGGCGTGCAGGTCCAGTTAAAGCCGGTGCTGGCCGAAGGGGAGTTCGTGCAGGGGCACGTTTTGAATACCGTCTCCCAACCGGAGGGCACGCCCTGCAGCCCCCTTGTCGCCACCGTGATCGCGGAGATCGACGGCCAAAAATCGGTCTCCGACATCGTGGACGGTCTGGGACAGCACCTGGACCAAGCCGGTCACGCCCAACTGGAAGAGGCCGTTTCGCGCACCATCGAGATACTCTACGTCGATGGCACGGTGGCCGGGCTGGTCACGGAGTGAGCCTGGGCGCTGGCGACACACATGTTTTGAAGGCCAACAATTCCGTTCATCCTGAGCTTGTCGAAGGACCGGCGCATCAGTCAGGCGCCACGTTATTGGGAAACATACCTTACCCGCACCGGTGGTTCGACGGGTCCGATTCCATCGAGACTCTCGACTGCAGTCGGAGCTCACCACGAACGGCTCCGCAGCGAGATAACCCCATCGTGATTCCCTCGTACTGATTTCATCGAAAAATGGCACCAGTAAACCAAAAAACCAGGAGAGAACATGGCCACCAGACAGATACCCACGGAAGATGAAGTGATCGGTTGGATGGACTCGCTCAGCAACTGGGGACGCTGGGGCGACGACGACCAGATGGGCACCCTGAACCTGATCACCGACGCCAAGCGGGCCCAGGCGGCCGGCCTGGTTAAAGAGGGCATCAGCGTCTCTTGCTCCCGGTTGATCGTCCCGGAACTCGCCGCCGATGTCACCACCATCCCGCCGCTGCACTACATGATCCGGGCCGGCGACACGATTCCCGCCCAGGGCGGCGGCGGCACCTCCGATTTTCTGGGGTTCTCCTACCACGGACTGACCATCACCCACCTGGACGCCCTGTGCCACCAGGCCTGGAACGGCAAGCTCTATAACGGCTTTGACCCGTCCCTGGTCGGCAGCGAGTCCAAGGCCACGGTGCTGGACATCGACAAAGCCCAGAACGGCATCATCACCCGGGGCGTCATGCTGGACATCGCCAAGGTGCGCGGCGTGGACTGGCTGGAGGCCGGTGAGGGTGTGTTCACCGAGGACCTGGAAGCCGCCGAGAAGGCCCAGGGCGTCCGGTTGGAAGAGGGCGACGCCCTGATGCTGCGGCTGGGCTGGTACAAGCGGCGTCTGGAGAAGGGCGCCCCCGCATCGGGCCGGCCCGGACTTCACGCCGAGACCCTGCCCTGGCTGAAAGAACGCGGCATCTCCATCGTCGCCGGCGACGCCTCCCAGGACGCCGACCCCAGCGGCTACCCGGCCCTGGGACTGCCCATACACCGGGTGGGCATCGTGGGCATGGGACTCTGGCTCATCGACGCCGCCAACTGCGAGGAACTGGCGGCGGTCTGCCAACGCCTGAACCGCTACGAGTTCATGTTCATAGTGGCCCCGCTAAGGTTCAAGAACGCCACCGGCTCCCCCACCAACCCCCTGGCCCTCTTTTAGGCGCCCTAGTGGCGCAAAAAGGGGTTTTGGCCAGGACTTTTCCGCGGTCTTCAGCGCCTGGGTAAATCCTGGGCAAGATTCTCTGCCGCGGCAAACAAAAACCAGGTGCGGTCTAAGACCGAACCTGGTTGAGGTGCCTCACCATGGACTCCGCTGACCCTGCCTTCACGGCGGGAGCAGCCGCCCCTACCTCTTACAGTGGGGGATACCGGCTATTTTCTTCAACGATCGCGGAGCCTCAGGCTTCCCGGAGCCATCGCCGGCTCCCGACGGGACCGCCGTTGCTTACGTCCCAAAGCCGGCGATGGCCCTACAAGGGAAGTGCCATGAATGGTTCAACTCGAATCGCCTCATGCAGGCTACCTCCTCCCGAGAATCCGTTGTTCCCTGAGGCATCGATCATCGCCTCGCCTCAGCCTGCGCTGACGCCTTTTGTTGGTCAACGCTAGATTCTTAAGCTATCAGATATATTTTTCTCTGTCAACGTGTATAAACTCTACATATTACGACGAGTTAAAGGTAATATAACTTATTATCTATCAACTTATCGTAATTTCTGGATCGGATAATTCACCAAGGCATCAAATTTAATCGATTAGTTGTCCTGATTCAAGTAGTTATAGCTTAATCTGTTTATATATTGTGAATTAAATAACGAATAATTGTGATTTTTTGCACATTTTTGACAACTATGTGACATCATTGTATCCTCCAGATATAACGCTAATTTCCACCATCTGGCGCAGGAATTTCCGGCCATGATGGATGCGAAGACCTTCACTCGTCATCGAGATTTCCCTCAGATCGGGACGATGACGGCCCGATCACTTCCGGACCGGCCCGCACCGGGGGCCAAGGAAGGCCGATATGGCGGTTCGAGAACTGGGAAACTCGGAAGGTCAGTCTCAGCTACGCTTCATATTAACGGTCGTCGATGGTTGTATCGAAACTGAGCGGTCGGTTCGCGAACTGTTGGGAAGCGGACTGCGGCAACAGAATATCGAGATATTCTACGACCATCAAATGCCGGTCCACGCCGATTCGATCGGGCTTCCATCGGGCCGATTGAAAGTGACCCTCCAATATCTGGAAGACCTCCTGGGGTTGGACGCTTCAACTTCGATGGAGTACGAAGGATATTGGAATGCCGGCCGGCATATCTTGCTCGCCAATGTTTCCCAAGATAACGACGCCGAAATAGCCGTCGCCGTCTTGGGGAAGGCGGGGTCCCGCACCGGACGCATCTTGGGCTACGGCCATTCCGCTAAATCACTTGCGCACACCGTTTGACTCGGACCCGGCCGTCCAACCAGGAATTTCGGTAGCCAGGGACTATTTCGACGCAGCGTTTGAGCGGGAAGAAAGGAGGCCCGCCACGCGGGGAATCCAACTAGCCGTGGTCCGGCTCATTGTCATTAGACCTCACTGATACTGATTCACTTGGGTGGGTCCAATTTCAGGCGGCACAACTCTGTTGTAGCGAAGGTGTGTGATGGCAACTATCTTTTTAGCGGATGAATTTCTCTTCCTGGAGATCGAGGGCGAATTAGATCAATTTGAGCCCTTGTTCGAGCCCGATTATCTGGGACTTTTCGATCTCGACGAGACCGAACCGCGTCCTCCGGAACCGAATCGCTGGAGCTACCGGGTCCCCTGTCCGGGAGTAAGGTTCTACTTCTACGAATGAGGCCACCGGCTCGCCGGTAAAAAAGGGGCCAAGCCGATCTGGGAATTAGGTCTCATGGCCGGTCTTGTTGTGTTCGGCGATCCGGTCTCTTACCACATTAACCAGTTGGTCCGCATCGTGAACGACCCAGGTATGCTCCACAACCTGGCTTGAGTGGAGTCCCGAAACGGTAAACGGAGTGGCCACGGCAATCACATTCATGCCTGCCGCCACTCCGGCTCGCGCGCCGTTTGGTGAGTCCTCGATGACCAGACAATCCCCCGGTTCGACGCCCAACTTCTCGGCGGCAAGCAGGTAAATCTCCGGGTCAGGCTTGGGTTTGGTCACGTCTTCCCGGGTCAGGACCACATCCAGATATTGTTCCAGGTCCAACGACTGCAGAACATGTAAGGCCTCTTTGCGGTAGGACATCGTGGCCAGGGCCGTGCGGCAGCTAGTCTCGTGCGCCACGCGCAGGAAATCGATGGTGTGGGGCCACTGGTTGTCGCGGATGACCTGAGGGTCGGCCACCATGTCGTCATAGATATCTATCCGCATCGCAGCCAAGACTTCCCAGGGCTCTGAGACACCATATTCAGCCGTCAGCGGTTGCAAGTCCGGTTCTAGTTTAAGACTCTCCATGATGTGGCGGGAAGCCACGTCCCGGGCGGCCCCCACGATCTCCCGGTAGGCTTCAATGGCCCGGTCATCGGGCACTGGCAACTGCCGCAGCCTCTGAACCGCAATAGCGTAGGAGCGGGCTTTCAGTTTCTCCGATTGCACCAGTGTGCCATCCAGATCGAACATGATCGCGTTGATCATCGCTCAAACCTCAGATAGATTCTGGAAATGTCCACCACCGCTCCCGTCCGAGCCATATCCCTCTGGCAGCCGCCTCTACTTCCCCTGCTTGATCCAGTCGGCTATCCGTTCGCCGATCATCATGGTTGTTACGTTGGTGTTGGCGCGGATGCAGTCGGGCATGATGGAGGCGTCAACCACTCGGAGGCCCTCCATCCCGTGGACCTTGCCGTACTGATCGACCACGGCCATGGGGTCTGATTCCGGGCCCATCTTGCAGGTGCAGGATATGTGCTGAGAGGTGGTCACTTCCCGGTACAGGTATTCGTCCAGCGCCTCGTCGGATGCCAGTTCGGCGTCGGTGGGCTCGATGCGCTCTTGGATGATGTCTTTGAAGGCGGGGTCCTCGCCCAGGGCCACGCAGATGCGGACCGTCTCCCGCAGGCGCTCCCGGTCAACCTCTTCCTCCAGATAACGGTAGTCCAAGAAGGGCTGCTCCTTCGGGTCGGCGGATTGGAGCCGCAGTTCTCCGGCCCCGGCGGCCAGTTGGATCCCGCTGCTCATCCGGATGCCCAGGGGCACCATCCGGTCCCCGCCCCGGTTGACACGCTCGGTAGCGAAAGACTGCATGGACACCTTCATGTCGTTGCGCAGGTTGGACCCGCCTGCCGTGTAGCGCAGGGTTGCCTGCATCCGGGGAGCGTTGCCGTCCAGTTTAACCTCGGGCTTGGTGCGCCAGGTCACGTAGACCAGCGGGTGGTCACGCATGTTCTGGCCAACTCCGGGCGAGTCGTGGACCACCGGTATGCCGAATTCTTGGAGATGCTCCGCCGGTCCGACGCCGGACAGCATCAGGATATGGGGCGAGCCGATGGCCCCGGAACTCAGGATTATCTCCTCTCCTTCGACGGTGAAGGTCTCGCCGCCGCTCTCCACCTCGACGCCCGTGGCCCTCTTCCCTTGGAACAGGATGCGTTGGACGTGGCAATTGGCCCGGATGGTCACGTTGAGACGGTGTCTGATCTGGTCCAGATAGCCCAGGGCCGTGCTCATGCGGATGCCGTTGGGGTTATTCAGCGGCGTTGGGCCCACGCCCGTGGAATCGGGGTTGTTGTGGTCGGGAGAATCCGGGTAGCCCGCGGCCCGGCAGGCCAGGTAAAAGGCCTCGGTGGCCGGGTGCCAGGTGTCCCGCGCGAAACGGTGCATCACGATTGGACCTTCCGTGCCGTGGAAGTCGTCGCTGAAGTCGGTGTCGGTCTCTATCATCCGGAAGTAGGGCAGGCAGTCTTGGAACCGCCATTCGGTATTGCCCATCGCCGCCCAGGAGTCGTAGTCCTCGGGCACCCCTCGGAGGAAAACCTGACCGTTTATGGCGCTGGAGCCGCCGGTGACCTTGCCCCGGGGGACCAGCATCTCCGGGGCCTTTTCAGTGGCCTTGCCAACGAACTGCCAGTTGTGGTCGCTGACCATGATGTCGATCTCTGTCGCGTAGCCGAACTTCACTTCTTCCGGCAGTTGCTCGAAATCCGGGTAGTCCGGTCCCGCCTCCAGCAGCAATATATTCTTGCTTGAGTCTTCGGAAAGCCGGGTTGCGACGATGGACCCGGCGGAGCCGGCGCCCAGGACGATATAGTCGTATTTCATGTCCACTCCCGTAAAAGTGCGGTCCTTCCGCCGCGGGATCAACACGCGGCGGAAGGACCATGGATGTTGGTTGGGCCGGAATCTTCCGGCGAGGTTTTAGAACAACGCTTCTGGCGTTTGGATGCCGTCGAAGTCGGCATCGCCCGCCGGGGACTCCGGGGTGACGCCAAGGTCGGTCTGCATGTAGTGATAGACCTGCTTCAAGTGGTGGGTGCTGTGGCTCAATATTATGTTCAGCAACTCCAAAACCGTGACCTCGCCGCCGTAGTGGGCGGGAACCTCCCGGTCAAAGGCTTCGTTGTTGCCGCTGTTTAGGAAGGCGATGATGTCGTTGCGGACTTTATTCCCATACTCGACCATCTCGGCGGCGGTGTACACATCCTTCAATCTTTCGTCGGATGCCCGCATGTCATCTTGGCTCATGCTGCCCACCTTGTGACTCAGGTAAGCGACCTCAGGGAAAGACATGATGTGGAGAATGGTTTTCCGCACCGTCCAGGGACGCCACGGCACATCGGCGTCCAATTGCTCCTGAGAGAACTGGGGGGTAGCCCGGCACGCCGCGCTAAGGATTTTTTCGTATTTACCGGCGAGCCATTCGGTTTTGCTTGATAGATCGACCTTTACGTCTAGCTTGAATGCGGGTATCAGTTTCTTGGGGAAATAGCCGATGATGACTTCTGTGTCATCGATGATCGTCACCGGTAAGGCCTTGATGCCCCGGCTGCGCAGGTCTTCCATCGCTTGCTGGTCTTCCAGTACATTGTGGTGTTCATACTGAACACCGTTGGACCTGAGGAATTCCTCCAGAGTCCGGCAGCTGAATCAACCAGGTTGCGTGTAAACGTGGACGTTCATGGCTCCCTCCAGTCGTTGTAGCCCAGTGGTTATTGGAGATTACAGCCCGCCGCAGGACAGCCCCCGGCGGAGCCTCAAAAACCAAACACATCCTAACACGGCTTTGAGCTTAAAGTTTAGACCTGAAGCTTGAACTTCCAAGTTGGGCCGCCGGGCGCGCTTGCCCTTAATAATCCCACTGTGACAGACTAGATTGATGTCTTGCATGTCGATGCCGCTTCGCCGCGGCACGCTGACCGTGGCGTTCTCCGCCGCCGCAGCCCTTTTATTGGCCCTGGCCGCCTGCACTCAGTCCGGCGGACAAAACACGCCGCCCACTGTCCCCGTCGCCGCTACAATCCCGGTTGCGGCCGATACCCGCACTCCGCCGCCCACCGTGGTCATGGTGCCCACCTCCACTTCGCTGCCCACGGCGGCCGCCAAACCTACGCCCACGCTTGCAGCAACGAGCACGCCGGTGGCAACGGAAACCCCCGATCCGACTGCCACGCCACCACCGCCCACCGCCACCCCGCAGCCAACAGCGACTCCAATTCCGCCACCCACCGCAACCCCCCGGCCAACCGCCACGCCGACGACGCCTCAACCAGACACAACCAGGCTCGACCTGGGCGCTGGGGTTTTCTTGAGCGTCTCGCCCGAGGCCGCGATCGCAGGCCGCGACGTCTCTTTCTCCCTGTCAGGCCTGCCCCCCTGGGACCGGGTTACGATCACGTTCATCGACCCTCAGGGAGTTCCCGCATCATGGATCACAGATGAAGATGTGCGGGTGTTGGAACAGGACGGGTCAGAAGCCACAACGATCGTGATGTACCCGGCGGCCTCGGGTGTGCTGGACTGGAAAAGGTACGGCGCCCAAGACGAAACGGGCGCTTGGTCGATGGACATCGATGTGGCCGGTGGCTCGGTTTCGATCACCTATACCATGCACAGCCTCAAACTAAGCGACGTGGAAACGGTTTCGCTGGGAACGCTGCTGACGCGGCACCCGGCCCCGGGTTTCGACATCTATTACTCGGACCTGGTTCCCGCCGCCTTGGTGGTCGACCTCCAAGAGCACCTCAGCGACACAGCCTTACTTTTGGAGCGAAGGACCCAGACGGAGATGGGCCAGATCCCCGATGTATACCTGGCGGGCAACCGCGAATTGATGACCATGGTCAGTTCCGTGACAGGTATCGATCTGGGCTTGGAAGACGGGTATTACATCAACTTCGGGCAGCGTCCCGGAATCTTCATGCGGACCGACCTCACGGGCACCGAGGTGCGCCGGTTGCTGACCCACGAGTACATCCACCATATCTTCGACGGTCTGGCCAACGAACGAACGCTGCCGGCCTGGTTGACTGAGGGGCTTTCCAAGTATTACGAATTCGACACCGCGTTGTCGGGGCCCCGGCCTGATGCTTCCCGGCTGCGGCAATTTGCGGCTACCGACCTGGCGCGCACGGCGGCCCAAGCGGGCGCCTTATTCAGCCTGGCCGCCCTGGAAAGCCAGTCTGACTGGAACTCTCGCACCGACCGGGCCGAACTCGCTCTCCAGTACGCCGAGGCTTACATGGTGGTCCGTTTTCTGAACGAGACCTACGGCCCTTTGTCTGGCAAAGACATGGTGGTGGAGATGGGCCGCGGGTCCAGTCTGTCCACTACGATCAAGACGGTAACGGGACTGGACCTTGGCGTGTTCGAATCCCAGTTCAACCGTTGGCTGGTGAAGTGGGAAGACCGGGAACGGGGGCCCATCGCCGATTATCTGACAGCTTTGGAGGTCATCTTGGCCGCCGAGTCAGCAAACTCGGAGCAACGGGCGGAGAACCTCAACACTTCCATGACCGCCGGTGAGTCGGTCAGCAGCCGCGCGGCCCTGGTCAGGTCCACGGAAGAACTGATCGACAGCCTGCATAGTTTATCCCCGCCGGACCGGGCCCAGAGCCTGCACGATGAGGCTGAAGAACACTTCGGGCGAGTACTGGTATGGCTCACTCTGGAATTGCAAGCCGCCGAGACCCAGGACAACACCCCTTTGAAAGCGGCCAACGCCATGATTCCAGAGCTCCGCGCCAGGGATTTCACGCTCAAACGCAACCTGTCGAACCTCCAGTTCATCTTCAATATCGACCAATAGCTCCCCCGTCCACCGGTCCCGAAGATGCCGCCCCTGGGCTGATATGCGATAATGCCGTCTGCCTGCAG
This sequence comes from Chloroflexota bacterium, assembly GCA_022570905.1. Taxonomy (GTDB): domain Bacteria; phylum Chloroflexota; class Dehalococcoidia; order Lucifugimonadales; family UBA3495; genus UBA9611. The sequence continues at coordinate 5,108 of JACZYV010000006.1, read as the reverse complement.
CAAGCCTCCAAGTTCGACCAGAGTGACAATAGCCTCTTGCAGAGGGCACATCCAGGTAGGCGATTCCGGCCTGGATGCCTGCGTTAGCCTCCCAAGGACGATGCATTACTATCTTGGCCGCGGACCCAAGGTTTCCTTCGGGACCCACCCAAAGTCTGCGGGCAACGAGGAAAGAACTAAATTATCCCGGGAATGGAGCAAGCCAAAATGAAATACGACTATATAATCGTCGGCGCCGGTTCCGCCGACTGGATCAAGCAGGCATGATTGGCGAACAAGTGGCCGACTCGACCAACCAAAGATAATCAGGAGCACAGATGCGATTCGGCAGCTTCGTTTTTTCGATCAGCGCCGACCAGAACGCCGACCACGAGGTGATCGCCCAGACCCTCCATGAGATAGAGATCGCCGAGGAGGTGGGGTTTGACGCCGTTTGGCTCACCGAGCACCACTTCGACGGGGCGGTGGCCTACGCCGACCCATTAGTCTTCGGCGCCGCCGTGGCCGCCCGCACCACCCGCGTCCTCATCGGGTTCGCGGTTGTTGAGCTGGCGCTGCACCACCCGGTGCGTTTGGCGGTGCAAACATCGCTCCTGGACAACCTGAGCAATGGCCGGCTCATCGTGGGCACCGGCCGGGGCTCGGCCTACAACGAATACGAATACATCGGTTTCGGCATCACTCTGGAACAGGGGCGGGAGATGCTGGACGAAGCCGAGGAACTGTTGGTGAAGGCCTGGACCGGCAAGGACGTGGTGCATAAAGGCAAATTTTGGGACCTGTCCTTCCCCGGCCTGCGGCCCCGGCCCTACCAGAAACCCCACCCGCCCATCGTCCGGGCCTGCATCTCCGAGGAGTCGATGGTCGCCATGGGCCAGGCTGGGAGGCCGGTGCTGATCGGAGTCCAGACCCTGGAAACCCTTCGCCGCCGGTTCGGCCTCTACCAGGAAGCCCTGGAAGGCTCGGGGCTGAACGAAGCACAGATCGAGAACACCCTGGACCAGACCTGGGCCCAACGCGCCTTGTTCGTCTGCGACAGCGACCAGGAGGGTTTGGAGGTGGCCGAGGCGGGACTGGCCCGCTACAAGGCCCACCTTCTGGACGCCAGGGTCCGGTTCAATCCCGGCGGAGTTCCGCCGCCCCCTCCCGGCACACCAACCCCGGCAAGCGAGATGGTCGAGCACGCCTTCTTGGCCGGGACACCGGCCACCGTGGCCGGAAAGATGGAGGAGCTGCGGGACATCGGTGTCCGCAACGTCTTGCTCAATCCGAACGTCGGGCAGATTCCCGCGAAGCAGGTGGAGAAATCACTGCGGCTGTTCGGCGAGAAGGTGATGCCCAAGTTCCGGGACCGTTAAACGTGACTAAGCAGAGCCCATTCGACTTGAGCGGCAAGGTTGCGGTAGTCACCGGCGGCAACGGGGGGCTTGGCCTGGGCATCGCAATGGGACTGGCCGGCGCCGGGGCCGACATAGTGATCGCCGCCCGTAGTGTCGAGAAGACCGCTCAGGCGTTGGAAGACATCCGGGCACTGGGGGTCAAGGCCCATGGCGTCACCGTCGATGTCACCCAGGAACCGGCGATCCAGCGGATGGTCACCGACACTATCGACCATCTGGGCCGGTTGGACATCCTGGTGAACAACTCGGGCATCGCCGTCAGGGCCCAGCCCCAGGAGTTGACCGCCGCCCAGTGGGACTCGGTGGTGGACGTTAACCTGCGGGCGGCATTCCTGGCGTCCAAAGAGGTATACGCCCACATGGTGAGCGCCGGTGGGGGCAAGATCATCAACGTGGGTTCCATGTATTCCATCTTCGGCAGCGACTGGGGCGCGCCCTACGCGGCCAGCAAGGGCGGCCTGGTCCAACTCACCAAGAGTCTGGCGGTGGCCTGGGCCAAGGACAACATCCAGGTCAACGCAGTGCTGCCCGGCTGGTTCGTAACCGACCTGACCCGTGGAATCGCCGACGCCGACCCGGAGCGCTACGACAACATCAACCGCCGCATCCCCACCGGCCGCTGGGGCGAACCGTCGGAACTGGGCGGCGCGGCCGTCTTCCTGGCGAGCGCTGCCTCAGACTACGTCACGGGGTCAGTCCTGGCGGTGGACGGCGGGTATTCGTCGGCGTAGCTGCAAGTCCGTCACCTAAATAGATATAGGGGATTATTCGATCTTGGCCCCCTTTTCCAAGTTGTGGCGGGCGCAGAGTATTCTGACGTTTTCGGGAAGAACACTGGTCCCACCTTTAGAGAAAGGGAATTCGTGGTCGAAATGAAGCTGGTCTTCGGACCCGCATATCACGCATTTCCCCTTGTCACGTTTATAAACCAACTGTTTAACCCAAGAGGGAATTTGTCTGGAAACAACCGTTTCTATCTCGGATGTCTCTCGAGTGGACGTCGAGTCAAATCCCGCGGACTCCATCCAGAACTTGAAAACCATTCTCTCCCCATCTTGCTGATAGCTGTAGTTGACAAGCCGGTACAGGCCGCGATCAGTCCAAACCCCTGTGCGCATCTTCTCGTATGTCCGGAAGATTGCGGCTTCCGCCTCGTTGTTCTTGAAATCCTCGGCGGCGCTCGCAAACAAGCCGTTCTGGGAAGCCTTGTCGTTGGTATCGAAATATGGTTGATCAAAATTCTTTGGGTCTGGTTTCTCAGGTGTCCGGCGAACGTCATGACCCTCATAAATGAGAATAGACTCATCTTCACTCATCTCATCCGCGTAGGGCGCATTTTTGCGTCGCGACATCAAAATAATCCCGTGAGAAGGCGGATTTTTGAAATACATACCCCTTTGTAAAGCCATACCCTGCCTGGCGCACATTTCCCAATAGGTGAGAATCTCATCTTTCAAAATAAAGAGCTCTTTTGGTGCCTAGTCCAATCCAGAAGGGATAACCGTTTGACGATTCTAGCGTAAAATTTAGGCTGAGTCTTCACCGATATGATAAGTCGCTAGATCGAACCACAATTTACCCCTACTTCCCCTCAAAGAACCGCCTCGGGTTCTGGACCATTATCTGGTCGATCACTTTGTCGGAGACGCCCAGTTCCCTTAGGCGGGGGAGCACGTTCCGGGTGATGAAGTTGTAGCCGTCCGGGTTGTACTTGATCCGCTGTTCTTGTACGGCGAGCCCGTACCTGGCCTTGGGCACCGAGTGGTCGTGGGAGAGCATGATCCGGTCGGCGTGGCCCGCGTCGATCAACTGCTTGGCCAGTTGGGTCCGTTCCTCCCAAAACGGAGTGCCAGGCCGGCGTCCGCCGGGGAAACGGTCCAGACCCAGCCAGACACCCTTTTTCAGGAGGCCCAGCAGGTAGCCCATGTCCATGTCATCGTTGCTGTGGCCGATGTAGACCCGGTCCATGTCAACACCCTCGTCCATGAGGATGCGTACCTGTTCTTCCCCCACCCGGTCCGGCGACCAGGTGTGCGTGGAGATGGGGACGCCGGTGCGGACAGAGGCCTGACCGGCGGCCCGCAGCACTATCTCTTGCGGCGGCGTGATCCCGCCCTCATCGCTGGCGACCTTGATGATGCCCGCCTTTATCCCGGTCCCCTCGATACCGACCTCGATCTCCCTGACATAAAGATCGGCGATGACCTCGGGCGCCAAATCGATGAACGGGCGCGGCACCGCCAGGTGGTTGCCGGTGGCGGCGATAATATGCACGCCCGTGGCCTGGGAGACCTGCTTCATCATCTCGACGTCCCGTCCCAGGTCGATGGTGCTCACGTCGATGATGGTTCGGAGACCTTCACGGTAGGCTTCCTTCAAAGTGGCGTTGGCCTGCTCGATGATCCCCGAACGGTCGATGAGTTCGGGAAAGGTGCGGAGGATGCCGGCGGCGCTGGTGGCCAGGTGTTCATGGCTCAGGGTGAATCCCAGGTCCGCCGTGTCCACGGGCCCCAAAACTGTATTCACGGTTGACATGATGTTGCTCCCTCAAGTTATCTGTCCAAACATTCTAATACCCATCAGGGTGGGCCGTTAGGGTGAAAATAAAGTCCCTTCCTCCGCAGCGAGATTTTGCCCTAAACCTGTCATTCTGAGGCCGTCCCAACGCGCCGGGAAATAATTAGGCCTTCTACCAATCTAGATATTCTTAGAGGGCGCCTCGAACGATCCAGAAAAAGGTTGGACTAAGAAAGTAAGCAAAGGGGCACGGACCGCAAGTAGCAATCAGATAGACAGAGTCCGAAATCATAGAGCACATTGAATCAGAGGCACAATTTACCAGAGCCGTTGAGCCGGGAATCGTCAGGCCGCTCTGAGATTATCCGGGCAGAAGTCCAAGGCGGGTCGATACGTTAATCAACTCTGCGCGAGTTCGAACGTCAAGTTTGGCCCATCCGGCAATCATTGATCACAATAGCTGCTCCCTGTCAAAATGCGTTAGCCGAAGCTGAATTTTGTTTTATCAACAACGGCGGCCGATCAATATCTCTAGTCGCAGGCTGTGCTGTGGCTGCCAGATCCAGGAAAACGCCACCGAGATTGCCTGGCCACAAGACAATGTGGTCAGCCTTGGATACCCGGGCCAAAATATCCACGATATTTCGGGATTTCTCTTCGAAACTCTGTGCATCGGCAAAGATCGCCGCGACCTGAGACACGCCTTTCGACTGGCTAGTACGGGCCTGTTCCGATTCCGTCAATTAATAATTGACGGCGTCCGGGTGGCAGGGCTGAAATACGTCTCCGACTAGGACTTACCTTAAGTTATCGAATGCGGCTTCCTCTACGGGGAAGTAAAGTAGAGTCCAACCCCGCCATGGTTTGATATCGTGCGGCACTAGAAAACCAGCTGAACCAGTCTGGGACCGCTTGAACGACAATTCCCGAAGCCAAAATGTATGTAGGTGGCGCTCGCTCAACCCAGGATGAGCGGTTGGGTGAGCAGGCTGGCGTAGCGGAACCCCAGTAGGCGCGGGTTTAAAACCTGCCCGACGCATCAGAGTCAATTTCCATCCATCGAAAACGCATCCTAAACACCGCTCATGGTGAGCTCCGACCGCGGTCGAGCGCCGATTCTTTCGAGCGTCCTCCCCGATATATCGGGGAACCCTTCGAACCACGGTGCGGCGTCAGCCATACTTGTTCCAG
>JACZYV010000090.1:0-12375 GCA_022570905.1 Chloroflexota bacterium | reverse complement strand
GGGCCGGCGGCCCGTCCCAGATTTACAGCTGTTCCCCGCGCAGGCAGTCCTGATTCAAAACTAGATCGGTACGGAGGAGCCATGGTCAGAGAAACCAGCGTTGTCACTCCCGAACGGTTCTCCCAGGGGTTCGACTATCCCAGCTACATGGACCAGATCAAGGTAAACAAGGCGCGGTTCGAAGGGTTCTACAACGGCCTGACACTGAGCTCTGAAGACGCGGCGGCCTTCAAAGAGTTGGCCCAGCGCCCCGGCGGCCCGGCCAAGATGCTGGTCATCGGCGAGGACTGGTGCGGCGACGTGATCCGGGGCCTGCCGGTGTTGGCCCGCATCGCCGAGGCCGCCGGTATCCCCATCAGCATCTTCCCCAGAGACACCCACACCGACATCATGGACGAGTTCCTGAAAGAGGGGAAATACATGTCCATCCCGGTGGCCGTGTTCTACACCGCCGACCATCGCTACATCTGCCATTGGATCGAGCGGCCTGAGATCGCGGAGAAAGAGCACCACGAGATCGAGCAAGCGATCCGGGACGAGAACCCTGGCATCGACGACCAGGCTTTCGGCCGGGAGCGCCGGGCCCGCACCGCCGCCAAGGCCGACGATTGGATCGCCGCCACGGTGGTGGAGCTTAAGGAACTGCTCACCAAAAGCATCGCTTAGGAAACCGGCCCTTTCCCGGTCGTATCTTAAAAAGAGGCTCTGCCATCGAACATCGGCAGAGCCTCTTTCGTCATTCCGGCCACCGCCAGAATCCATGTTGGCAAGGTCTCCGATCAACCACGCGTGGCGTCATCACGCCCGTAGGCGCGGGTTTCCAACCCGCATGTCCATGGTAAATACCGGTTAAGACACTCGCGGACCGGCTGCCCCTTCGGCCCCGGCCACACCCGGCAATCTGGGCTTCCGGGCGACCAGGAAAAGGACCGCGCCCAACATGTTTAGCCCCGCCAGCAGCAGGAAGGCCATGTCGTAATCGCCCAACTCGTCGCGCATGAACCCGGCCAAGGGCGCGGCGATGAGCAGTAAGACGTTCATGGGCACGGTGGAGATGCCCAGTATCTTCCCGAAGGACGCGCGCCCGAAGTAATCGCCCCTGATGGCGGTGGTCAAAGGCGTGCGGCCGCCGAACCCGATTCCGAACAGCACCGCGAAGGCATAAAAATAGATCAGGTCTGGGCCCAATGTCAGGAACACCACCCCAAGACCCTGGATGGTGGTAAAGATGAACAGGGCCACGTTCTTGGGCATCCGGTCGCCGATCCAGCCGCCGAAGAACTGGAAAATGATGGCCACCGCAGTCTGGACCATGATGATCCAGCCGGTGGTCTGCACGCCGTAACCCACGTCCCGCAACAGCAACCCCAGGTGGGACATGATGGCCAGCACAACCATTGAGCCGAACCCGTGCCCGAAGGATATGCACCAGAACGCCTGGGTGCGCAGGGCCTGGCCGATGGTAAATTCCAGTTCGGGCTGGGTGTTTCCCGCCGGGGACGAGGCAGCCACCGGAGGTCCGATTTCATCGAGACTCTCGACACCCGGCCGGAGATCTCCATCGGGATATTCACCGATGTCCTCAGGCTTGTTCCGGATCAACTTGGGCAGGACGAACGCCGAAACCAGCGCAACCACCGCCAGTATCTCCACGGTGCGCCGCCAGCCCAGCCGGTCGGCGTCGGGGTTGATCAGCCAGGCGATCACCGGCACCAACACCAAAGCGCCGATGCCCATGCCCACCATGGCCAGACCCATGGCCATTCCCCGGCGCCGCACGAACCAGTGGTTCAGCAGGGTCATGACCGTGAGCCAGCCGGCCTGGCCCTGTCCGATGGACATGATGAAATAGGCCAGGTAGAACATCCACAGGTTCTCCACCCGGCTGAACAGAAAGAACCCCGCGGCAAGGACCAACAGCCCGGTGAACACCATGAACCGGGTGCCCATACGGTCGACCAGGTATCCGGCGATGGGACCGGTGAGGCTGCCTTCGACGCGGGTGAAACTGAGGGCCAGGCCCAACTGGGTCCGGCTCCAACCGAACTGGGACTCCAACGCCACGGCCCAGACCGCCGTGGCCTGGAACACTGGCACGGAGGTGATGACCATGATGAAGCCGCCAACGGCCACCATCCACCAACCGTGGAAGGCGCCCCGAGCCTTGGCGAAGGGATCGCTCACACTCGGACGACTAAACAAAGAACGCCGGTCCGGCCTGGGTGATGGGCCTACACGGCGAGTCAGTACAGGGCCGGGTATCGCTCTCTTTCATCGTGTTAAAGAATACGATAGCACCCTTGTTATTACAACGTGGACGATTCGGCACGTACCGTTGGCCGGTGGATAGACAGCCTGCTAGTCCAAGCCGGATACCCTCTATGCCATTCGGCCGTTGGACGCTAGAATGGGGCTCTCTCGCCGGACGCCGGCGAAAACGTCGTTCTTGGAGTAGTCATGGAATACGGTGTATTTATGATGCCCTCCCATCCGCCGGGGCGGGAGGTCTTTCAAGCCCACCAGTGGGACCTGGACTGCCTGGTCCTGGCCGATAAACTGGGGTTTTCCGAGGCTTGGATCGGCGAACACTACACCGCGCCTTGGGAACCTCTCCCATCGCCGGACCTGATGATCGCCCAGGCCCTGATGCTGACCAAGAACATCAAGCTTTGCACAGGCGTGCACCTGCTGCCCTACCACCATCCGGCCGAGCTGGCCTGCCGTGTGGCCTACCTGGACCACATGGCCCAGGGCCGTTTCATGTTTGGGATCGGCTCAGGGGGACTGCCCACCGACTACACCATGTTCGACGTGGACGGAATGAACGGCCAGCACCGTGAGATGACCCGGGAGGCGATCGACATAATCTTGAGGCTTTGGGCTGAAGACGAGCCCTTTGAATACAAGGGTGAGTTCTGGACCGTCAACCTGCCGGAGCCTCAATTCGGCACGCTGCGGCACCACATCAAGCCGTTCCAGAAACCCCATCCGCCCATCGGCGTCGCCTCGGTCAGTCCGGCTTCTGAAACCCTCAAGATCGCCGGCGAGCGTGGCTTCATCCCCATGAGCCTGGCATTCAACCAGGACTACGTGATCAGCCACTGGGAGGCGGTCTTGGAGGGCGCCAAGAGGAGCGGCAGGACTCCCAGCAGAAAGGACTGGCGGATCACCAGGGATGTCTGGGTGGCCGACTCCGACGACGAGGCCTACGACAAAGCGATCAACGGCATGCTGGGACGGGTCTGGGGGGAATACCTGCTGCCCCTCTTCGACCAGTTCTCATTGCTCCATGTCATCAAACACGACTCCAGCATCCCAGACTCGTCAGTCACGCCGGAGTATATGGCCGAGCACGTGTGGCTCATCGGTTCGCCCGACACCGTCGAGAAGAAGATACTCAGCCTATACGAGATGTGCGGCGGATTCGGGACCCTATTGTCCCTGGTCTATGACAACATGGACGACCAGAAGGGCTGGGAGAAGTCCATGAAGCTGCTGGCCAAGGAAGTGATGCCCCGTTTTGCTGATATGGACCCCGGCTAAAGGGTTCCGGGCAATCGCATCTTGGGGGCGTTCCGATGAATCGGGACGCCCTTCCTCTTTGGGGCCTCTTTCCCATTGCTCACCCAACCTCCACCGCTTGTGACCCCGGGCAAAGCGAAGGGTCTCTTTGTCTTTGTCCAAAGCTGTCCCAGCGGCAACGAGAATCCTCGGCTTCCGCCGCAGAATAACGGGGTTAGATCGAAACGAAATTCGTAATATCTATGGGATTACCCTTAGTTTTATCGAGTTTTTATCTGATTTTCAACCAATCTCTCCAGTCGTTAGCCAATATTCTCTTTACGCCTGAATATCGCATTGTGAATTTTGTATCAATAGTTTGAATAATAATTCACAAGAATCATCTGAGTTTATGGGGCATCAGAATTTATGCAAGGGCAAATAACAAGACGTTACGCCCTTCAGATCGCAGGACACAGATGGAGGTCCACTATGGGAATGTTTGGAATGTTTGGTAAGAAAGAAGGTGGTTTTGACGCAGCCACGGGGGAATGGGGCAGCGACAACGTCGGAATGATGAAGATGCTGGCGGGTATGCCCCACATGATGCGGAAACCCATGATGAAAGGGCGGATCAATCAGCTCCTATCATTGACGGAAGAGCAGCGGCAGGATTCGATCAGAGACATGATCGGGGCCTTCCACAGCTCCAAGGTCAAGTCCAAGGCCCGCGAGAGCCTGGTCGCCACCCGGGTCGAGATCGTCGGGGAGCTTTCAGATGAGAAGCGCCACACCATCATCTCATCCCGCAGCGAGGCCTTGAAGGTCGCACCGGAACTGGACCAGCAAGACCGGGAGGTCCAAAAGAAGATCCTCTCCAAGCTCTCCAAGTCCACGCGGGAGAAGTTCCAGGCCACATGGGACCAGGTCCACGGCGAATAACGCCTGACTGCCCACCTGAAAAGTTTCTTCGGCCAGGGTAAGGCCCCTCATGGGCCTTACCCTGGTCCAAGGCCGGGGGACTCAGACAACCCCGGACCGCAAGCATAACGAGGATGACATTGATCAATAGATTGATCCCCAACTACCCAGCATTCTTGACCATCGGCCTATTGATCGTGGTGTCCGGACTGTTCGTTCTGTTGGCCGGCCGGGACATTCTGATCTCCATCTGGGTTGACAAACTCTTTGATGGAAACACGGATGACGGTCTCTTCAAGGCGGCCCAAACGGCGGAACAGGTCATCGGCCACACTTTGACGATATGGTTCTTCCTTGGTTTGAGTTTCATCAAGCTGGGGATCGGCTTTGCCATCGCCACCATCGTGCAAAACCTAAGATTAACCGGGCGGTTGAGCCTGAGTTCCTATGCTTCGGCGGGTTTGGACGAAGCCCAGCGGGAATTAGACCTATTTGAAGAGCCCTGGTTCGGCAGGTGGTTCACTAGGTTCCTCTTCTCCGGAATCCTGGTCCTAGGGTTCTTCTTCTTGCTGACGCTTTGGTGGGATGTAAACCTGGTGTTTTTGAAGGATGCGGAGTTCGACGGCCGCACCAGTGGGTTCGCCTATGAAGCATATCTAATGATTGAGCGGGTGCTGGGCGCCGTCATCTTCGGAGGCAAGTTCCTGGGCGAGGCGCTCCTAATCTTTGGAATCCTGACCGGACTGGCGACCATCATCTGGAACCTGAGCCGGCAGGCGAGAAACCTTCCAGAGCTGGCGCGCCGGGCGATGAATGAGGATAACCCCAACCGAGGCGCCCCTTTGGACGGTCCCGTTGCGCCCTCTGCTCTGGTGAAACTGGGCACGCTGGGATTCGTAGTGCTGGCGCTGGCGTTCCCGTTGGCTTTGATACGCTCAGGCTTCATCGGATGGGCATTGGGCAGACAGTTTGAGGGTGGAATCAGCGAGACCGCATTGCGGCTGGACGGCATCCTAGGCCGGACCATCGACCCATTGACCAACCTGGGGTTAGGCATCCTGTTTTTCACCATCGCCCTGCTCCTTCTGGTCATCATTCGGTGGTTGGGCGAGCAACGGCGGGCCTATGGGAATCTGTCAGCGGAAGTTTCCGGAGCGCCCATCCCGCACCCCGGCACGGAGCCCCAGCTATGGCCCGCCCGGTGGGTAACCCCCTTCGCCATCTTCGGAATCTTCGTGATCGGGTTCTTCTTCTTCACGATGACCGGAGTGCGAGATCTTAATTTCAACTATCTTCTCAGTCTGCAGTTCTCCGGAGACACCGTTAGCGGCGCCTACCAGAGCGCGGTGCGGCTGGACCGGATACTGGGTCCCGTGATCGGGGCCACGCGCTTCATCGGAATCGCCTCCCTGTTCATGGCGATCGGCCTGGCCCTGGTAGCGATCGTGGTCAACCTGCGGGCAACCGCTTTGGCCCTACCCCAGGCGTTTTCCAAGCTCATCGGTGTAGCCGGCGGTGGGCCGGCGGACGATGACGATGACGAAGATGAGATGGGGCAATACGATCTGATGGAACTGGCTCCTTGGAATCTGTTCCGCCCACTTTTCCTAGGACTCTTGATCGTGATTTCCGGCACTTTACCGGTGGTGGTGTTCTATGGGTGGAGCATCAACCGGATGCTGGGAGAGCAATTCGCAGGCTCCGGTGCCGCCGGCGCAACTTCGGACCTCTACGAGTCCAGTTTCCTGGCAAACAATCTCTTCGGGGCCTCCCTAACGCCCTGGATGTTGTTCGGCATGGGCATAATCCTATTCTCTGTGGGCCGCTTCTTCTCCACGATAGTGGGATTCGTTGAAGCACGCCGCATGGTCATGATCGAGGGGAACCAGGCGATAGCTGAGGCGGTGTCATCTCCCGCCGTAGAACTGGTGAGCGGGGATTAAAAACTGGCATGGCGGCCGGTCGAAGCACCAAGCCCTGCCCGGCTGACATTGAGCGCCCAGTTGGAGTTGGCGATGGCCACAACGAACACAGCACCACGGCTCAGGGCCTCTGATTCTGCTTCCGGCAACGTGGTCATAGCTCAGCCGGAAGAACGAGAATCGCACTCTGCTCCGAAGAAACTGCTGTCGATCATTACCGGTCTGATGGACATCATGGTCGATGGTCTGGTTCCCGTGGCCGCCAAACAGCACCGGTCCTACGACTTGATCGTCGTTGGGGCTGGCCCCGCGGGTACCTCCGCGGCGATCTGTGCGGCGAGTGAAGGTGTAGACACCCTGATAATCGAAGCCGGACAGGCCGAAGGCGGAGCCAATCTCATCGAGTGCATCCACGATTGTTCGGCTAATCCCCCGGGAATCACCATGGCGGGTTGGTCTGATTTGACCGAGGCGGGGGGCCGGCGATTTCTTCTGCACGTGCAGCCGGACTCGGCGGTCACCGGAATCAAGCCGGATGGCGGCCACTGGCAAGTGGAAACCAACCAGGGACATCGGATCGGAGCAAAGTCAATTATCTTGGCGCCGGGCCTGCGCCGCCGCCACCTCAACGTGCCGGGCGAGAAAGCGCTCATCGGCGTTGGAGTTCATACCTGCGCCAACTGCGAGGGACGGGCCTACGCCGGGAAGGACCTGGTGGTGGTCGGCGCCGGCAATTCGGGGATCGAGCAGGCATTATTTCTAGCCGCCTTCGCCAAGAGCGTCACGGTGGTGGAACAAGGCGCCAGGGCATCGTGCGGCCGGGTCCTCTACCAGCAGGCCAAAACACAGCCCAACATTACTTTCAAACTGAATTGCATCGTTCGAGAGTTCAAAGGTAACCAGAGGCTGAGTTCAGTGCTCGTGGAAGACGCCACGACCGGAGCATTCGAGGAACTTTATGCGGCCGCCGCATTCATAACCACCGGCCTTGAGCCGGACACCACCGCTTTTAAGTCGTCGGTGGACGTAGACCAAAGAGGGTTCATCAAGACCAACCGGGGCATGCAGACCAAATTGGCCGGGGTGTTCGCCGCCGGGCACGCCCGCTCCCGCAGCGTTCACGACGCTGAAGACGCAGCCGGTGAAGGCTACAGGGCGGCTATGCTGGTCCTAAAATACCTGGATAAAGCGAAACGATGACCGGGAAACGCGTCGGATTATAAAAAGGCCGCCCTAAGATGGGCGGCCTTTTTGTTTACCTCATCCGTTACCTAGGGCTCACGATTTCTTTTGCCGCAACGGGGCGCTTACTTCATGAAGAAATCCCAGTATCTCTTTGTGCGACTGCCAGACGCTGGTCTCGTGGTAGGAGATCCCTTTCTCCTGGCAGAATGACCGCACGATCAGTTGGGCCTTTTTGAGGTTGTTGCGGGGCATGTTGGGGAACAGGTGATGCTCGATCTGGTAATTCAGCCCGCCGTACCAGAAGTCGGCCAAAGGGCTGCCCTTCACGTTCCGGGCGGTGAGTACCTGCTGATGCAAGAAATCCAAGTCGTTATCTTCGTCCAAGACTGGCATTCCCTTGTGGTTGGGAGCGAAGACTGAACCCATATAGAGCCCTCCCAACGCCCGGTGCACCGCGATGAACAGCGCGCCGTGCCAGGGACCAAGGAAGAAAAATATCAAACCTAAATAGGCGGCCAGCCCGGCAACGACGAGGACCGGTTCTGTGATCGGGTACCGCATCCGTCCCTGGCGCATCTGGTAGACGATGCCGCCAAATAGCATGCTGAATGAGGTCAACATCAGCATCGGGTAAAACAGGACCGCCTGGTGCCTTACGGTGAACCTGCCGATGCCCCTCATGGCCATGGCCTGTTCTTGGGTGAAGGCCAGCAGAGAGACCTCGATATCTTTGTCAACTTCATTGGTGTTGGGCGCCCGGTGGTGGGTATTGTGCTTGTCCTGCCACCAACTGGGCGTCATGCCGGTCAGGAACCCAACGCTCAGCAGCACCCAATCATTGTGCCTGGCCTTCTTGAACATCTGGCGGTGTCCCGAGTCGTGTCCCAGGAACCCCAGGTTGGTGAACACCAAGGCCAGGTAAACGGCGTTCAGCATCTGGAGCCAGAGTATTTCGTTGAAAAACACCAACACAGCGACACAGGTTGCGACCATGGCCACCACGCTTGGAACCTTCCAGGCATAGTAGAGATATTGCCGCTCCAACAGTCCCGCCTGCGTCACCCTGCGCTTCAGATCGAGGTAATCCCGGTCCCGTTCACGTTTGGTAATGGGTTCCGCTGAATCGATGGCGACGCTGGGACTAGGTGCGACGCCGACCGCGGACCCAATCGCATTTTCTATACTGATGGTTTCAATCTCCGGTGGCATTAGGCAGGCTCCGGCGGCTGGTACGACAAACTGGATATCTCCCGCCGGAGCCTATGACGCAGTATAACGTTTTGGCTCCGCGGCTTCCACCTACGGATTAACGCATTTCGAGGAAACCAGCGACAGGTCTTTTTCATGCCAGGACCAGCCATCAACCGCCTTGGCGGCTATTGGGGGTCGTCGCCGGGGATGTCAGCCGGGTTTTCAGCGGGGTTTTCAGCGGGCCGGCGCTTGGACCAACTCCACGGCGTCACCCACCGATACCGTGCCGGTGGTTTCCACCGCGCCATAGACGCCGAAGTAGGGAGCGCGGGCGCTGGGCCGGTAGCTGAGCAGCAACCTGGGCACGTCGAAGTCCCGCTCTCCGGTCTCGGGGTCCAGGGTGGTGACGGCGCAGCGCGGGTCCGGGGCCACCAGCCTCAACCGCAATTGGGGTCCGATCTGGACCAGACCGCCCAGCCAGGTGTCTTCTTCATGGGGAGTGCAGCCGTCGATGAGGAAGTTGGGACGGAACCGCCGGCCCTCGAACTTCGGTCCGCCGCTGGCCTGACCGTTCAGGTGATCTATGGAAGCCTGGGATAGCAGCGAGACTGGATACTCATCGTAGCTTTCGCCGGGATTGTCGGTCTTGACCAGGCGCACCGGCGATCCGCAGAACCGGGTCAGCGCCTCACTCCACGGCCCCGTGACCTCCCGGCCGGAAACCTGGCGTCCCCAGATCACGGTGCTCACCGCATCGCCCAACTCCGTTGGTCCGTCCACGTGTTGTCCGTCAGGGAACTGGAGGGTCAGGACTTCAGTCTCGGCGGAGTATTGGGCTTGGACCAAGACCAGGCGGCCCAGTTGGCGTTGGGTCAGCAACCGCCCCTCACCGTCAACCAGATGAAACCTGCGGTCCTCTACGATGCCGGAATATCCGACGGTCACCGAATGGGGCCGTGCCAGAGAAAGGGATTTCACGGGCGAGGTGAAGATCGCGGCGACCGTATGCAATGGAAACCCTCTCTATCGATGGCCGGACTCGATGGTCTCGGTGGAATCGGACTTGTCGAACCACATTTCGGAATGGCTGCTCAGCCTTAGCCGGGGCGCGTGCCCAGCACGATGGGCAGTTGCTCCGATGTCCCGTCTTTATGGATCACGTCCAGCACGATCTCATCGCCTGGTCTGGTGTGTTTGGTCAGGTAGACGATGAGATCGGTCATGTCTCTTATCTTGGACCCGTTGATGCCCGTTATGGTGTCGCCGCCCAAGGAGTATTGTATCCCGTTGACAACCTCGGTCCGGTCGCTCCCGGTGAGGCCGCCGTCGTCCGCCGGGCTGTTTCGGCTCACGCTGATCACCAGCGCCCCCTGAGTGCCCTTGGGCAGTTCCATCAACTGGGCGACATCGGCCCCCACCGGCGCCCCGGAGATGCCCAGCCAAGAATATTCGTACTTCCCGTCTTTGATCAGGGCGGGCACCACCATCTTGGCGATGTTGATGGGCACGGCCAGGCCAACGCCGGCGTTGCTGCCGGAGCGGCTGATTATCTGAGTATTGATGCCCACCACCCGGCCGCGCCGGTCCAGCAGGGGCCCACCGGAGTTGCCGGGGTTGATCGGGGCATCGGTCTGGATCACCTCGGGAACGGTGAACTGGCTGGAACTGCTGCGGAGTGTGCGGCCCACTGCGCTGACGATCCCGCTGGTCATGGTGAACGATTGTCCGAAGGGCGCGCCGATGGCCACCGCTAACTGGCCCACTCGAACGTCGTCGCTGTCGCCGAGTTCGATGGGGATGAGACCTTCTTTCACTTCCAACAATTCCAGGACCGCCAGGTCTGAATCAACGTCTCCGCCCAGCACCTTGGCCAGCACCTGGGTCCGGTCCGCGAAGATGACGGTGACCGTCTCGGCCCCGTCCACCACGTGCTGGTTGGTGACGATGCGGCCTTTGGTGTCCCACACGAATCCGGAACCCTCGCCCCGCTCCAAGAAATCATCGGGTACTCCGGGGATGTTGGGGAACTGACCGCTTCCGTCATTCCCGTCACGCGCCTGAATGACCTGGATGTTGACCACTGAAGGCAGCGCCTTCAGATAGATCCGGATCATGACCGATTCTTGGGCTGCGACCAAAGCATCGGCTGCGTTGTCCCCGGCTATCACCGGCAGGCTGGGCTGGGTCGACTCCGCCCCCGAGGTCGAGGCCCGGCCGGTTTCAGTGGTGGTTTCAGGAGTGGCGGTGGCGTTACCGCCGCAGGCCGCGACGATAAATAACATCAACCCCAGCGCTCCCGGGAGCAGCCAGGTCTTAAGGTTCTTCCCACGAGTCATCTTTAGGCGTTCCATTCTTTCTGGTGCAGGTCCCTGTTGGTCATTTTCCCAAGTTCCAATATACGAAATATACGTCTATTAATCACGCCCTGGATTTCGATAGTAAATAGAACCACCGGTCTCTTCGACATCTGACCAGCGGTTTTAGCCCGTGCGTTTCTTGCCCGTTTTCTCCTCGAACAGTTGCCAGGTGAGATCGTTGAACGGGTAGTATTTGCCAGGCGAGCACTGCTCGATCTCCAATTGGGCTTTGATCACCTCTTCCACCTCTTCACGTTCGTGGGCGATGCGGATAACCTCGTCCACCACCGAGGCTGGCACCACCACGACGCCGTCATCGTCGCCCACCACGGCGTCGCCGGGCCGCACCAAGACCCGGCCGCACTGGATGGCGTCGTTGACCTGCCAGGGCCAGAACTCCGCGGGACCCTGTTTGGCGGTGGTGTTGGCGGCATACACCGGGAAGCCGTAACCCTTGAGGGTGTTGCTGTCCCGGGCGGCGCCGTCGGTAACCAGTCCGCCGGCCTTCAGTTGCATCATGCGCAGGAATTTGATGTCGCCACCGATGGAACTGTATTCCCAGCCCATGGCGTCGATGACCAAGACCTCTTCCGGCCCGCACAGTTCGATGGCCACATATTCGGCCGATTGGTCTCCCTTGGGCTTGTCTTCAGCCAGGTCGGGCCGGTGGGGCACGAACCGGAGGGTGACCGCCCGGCCGGCCATGTGTTGTCCAGGTTGAAGCGGCTTGGCCCCGTGGATGAAGCTCATGGGCCAGCCCATCACCCAGAGGCCGTCGATCAGCGTCTGGGTCGGGATGGTCCGGAGCACCTCCAGAGTCTCGCTGGAGATTGGTTTGGCGTCGGGCATTGTTGGCCCCCTTTTTTGTTGGGTTGGTTGCAGTCAGGTCCTTCGACGGGCTCAGGACGAACGGTAAAGGCCCTTTTTTACATTCGTGGTGAGCTCCGACCGGCGTCGAGAGTCTCGACTACGTCGGACCTAACCTTCCCCCTTGCGAGGGGGTGGGGATTCTGTTTGGTTCGCTCGATCAGGAGTCCACCTATATAACCAGTTGGTCCAGGTGGTATCCGGTGTCGCCCAGGTTGGCCTCGGCGATCTTGGCCCGGGCGGAATATAGCTGCATGTCGTGTTCGACGGTGAACGAGATTCCGGCGAAGATGGAATGTCCGGCCTCGGTGGCCATCCGGCTCAGTGTTCCGGCCTGGGCCTTCGCCATGGATACCTCTTGGCCGGCCGGCAGACCCTGGTCCAATCTCCAAGCCGCCTGATAGGTGAGCATCCTAGCCCCGTCAACGGCG